>CAYXFO010000785.1:0-1502 GCA_964464255.1 uncultured Pirellula sp. | reverse complement strand
TCTGTGAGTTGCTCCCCCTCGTCCTTGCTGACAAACGAGAACGCGATTCCCGATCGACCCATTCGGCCAGTTCGTCCAACGCGATGCACATAGTCATCGCAGTCGGAGGGTAAGTCGTAATTGATGATGTGTGAAATCGAGGAGACATCGATACCGCGCCCGACCACATCGGTTGCCACCAGGATTTGCAACTCCCCTTCGCGCAGCGCTCGAAATACCGCATCGCGCTGGGATTGATTCATATCGCCATGGATCATCCCCAATCGGACCGCGTTGCTCGGGTTGCTTCGAAAATGTTTTTCCAAGCGGTTGTGCAACTTCGCTGTGCCGATCTTGGTTCGGCAAAAGATGATGGCCTGCGGTGGTTGCTCGCGATCGAGGAGCTCAATCAAAACCGGCATCTTGTTTTCGGGAGAGACGGTGATGAATCGCTGCTCGATCGTTTCGACCGAGACATCGTTTTCGGAACAGTCCACCACCACGGGCTCATAGAGATATCGGTTCGCCAATTCGCGGATCCGTTCATCGAGGGTGGCACTCAGTAGCAGCGTTTGCCGGTTCTCGGGGCATCGGCGGAGAATGCGTTCGATGCTCGGTCGAAACCCGATGTCGAGCATACGGTCTGCTTCATCGAGTACGACGCACCATAGTCGGTCCAATCGAAGGGAGCCGCGTTGGAGGTGGTCGATCACCCGGCCGGGAGTGCCGACCACGACCTGAACACCCTCGCTCAGTGCCTTAAGTTGGCGGCGCATGTGTTTTCCGCCCGAGATCTCCAAGACTCGAGTGGGGCAACCATAGGCTAGTTTCTCAAACTCACCGTGGACTTGAGCAGCCAGTTCTCGGGTAGGCACCATCACAAGTGCCTGCGGATAAGGATTCTCGGAAAACGGGTCCAACTGCTCCAGAATGGGGATCGCAAACGAGGCGGTCTTCCCGGTGCCCGTGCGGGCTTGGCCAAGGACATCGTATCCTTCGAGGGCATATGGAATGACTCCCGCTTGGATCGGAGAGGGGGCCGACCAACCGAGTTTCTCCAATGACCGCATCATAATCGGCGACAATTGGAGGTCCGAGAAATGCTCGGCTTTGGGTAAATTCATGGACATCCTGTTTCTATGGGCATCTTCTTGCAATTCGCTTTTCGCTCTACGATACCCTGTTGAACTCCAGTTGTTCAATCCGAACCAGCTGATTTGCCCGGGAAAAGATGGCGATAGATTACACTCAAGCCGATGCCGCGTGGTCGCAGGATTGCCTGATGCGATTGGCAGATTCGTTGGCTGCCCTGGAAAAAGGTCCGAAAGACCCACCAAGCGGCTCCGTGCGCTGGCAACATCCCCCGTCCCATTCTGCCGTCCTTCTGCTAGCCGATGCCCTGCTGAACCATGATTTCGGGCACGATTTCGACATCGAAGAACTCCAGCAGGTCGGTCCCCGACGAAGTGTACTCGAGCAATCCCTTCGAATGCTCGCAAGCTGGCTGGTCCAAGTCATCCGTG
>CAYXFO010000784.1:0-1505 GCA_964464255.1 uncultured Pirellula sp. | reverse complement strand
GTCATCGTTCGGTGGCTGAGCAAACGGATCGTCCTGTGTGCGGAAGGAAATGAATTTCGCGATGCGAGGAGCCGCTCCCTGCTCCTTAACAGGCTTCACCTTGTTTCCAACATTTCCGTCGCCAACATTTCCTTCCGCCGATGCACTGCTAGCGCTCTTGGCTTCCTTAGCCATTTCACTCGCCGCATCGAGGATCGATTGAGCTTCCACGTTGCTGGGGGACCGACGCAATGCTTCTCGAGCAATGCTCGTTGCCGCGTTGAGGTCTCCGATGTGCAAAGCGAATTTCGCTCCCTTGATCAGTTGGTCCGACGAACTCGTCAAACTGTCTCCGAGTTCACGCAGCGCGTCCGAACCTGCAGTCGGAAGAAGCAATCCGCCGTTGGATGAGGACTTGGAGACCAATACACCCAAAAATGCTAAGTCAGGATTGCTCGACTCGCTCTTCAGCTTCCATTCGATGTTTTTTGTTTCTCCACCAATCGTTCCCTCGAGCGATAAGGATCCTTCAATCATTGGAGCATTCAAAGATCCTACCACGATCGTGTCACGGTCCGACCGCAAAGGGGGAATACGCTCAGGATACCGAGATACAACACCAGCGGGCCATCGAGACTCCTTTGGCCAGAACACAGGACGCGCGGCAACGCGCGAAAGCTCATCGCCAATCTGTTGGATTGTGACCCCTTGAATGTTCTGACGGACAAACACTCGACCACCCGTGTGATTTGCCAGCGTCGACAAAAACTCACAATCCACCCGAGGGCCTATCGCCATGGAATGAACGACACAACGACCGTCCACCAATTCACTTACCAAAGATCCAAACTCTTGCGTATTCATCAAATTGCTAAGATGAACCCCGTCACCGATATAGACAATGTTGCGGTCTCCACGCGCTGGCAACGATGCAGCGGCCGCTCGCAAAGATGACGCGATGTCCGATGTTCCCAAAGGCAATCGACGCTCCAATTGTTCAAAACCAATCGCGACTCGCGATTCGCTCGGATCGCCCGCCACCAGAAGTTGCGTTGGTTTCAGATCGCATGCGAACATCGAAACTGTCGCCTGCTCAGGCAACGCATCCACAACGGCACGCGCGATCTCCATCGACTCGCGACGATAATCACCGTTTTGAGATGCCGATGTGTCGACAATGATCGCGACAACCGGTGCCACCGTCTCACCCCCCAGGTCTCCAGACAGCATGCTCAAGGCAAACAACGTCTTGCCGGAGTCGTCGTACGTCGCCAGCCGACTGGTTTTCTCCAAACCGCTCGCATGCTGCGAACTCGCGTCCAGCCCGTAGCTGATACTCGTCGCCGAGCACAAAGCAAAACTTAAGGCGAGGGAGGGCATTGCCACTTTTCCTGCTCGCATCACACGTTGAATCAGCATAGCGATTCGCTCCGATGGGGGTCGAAGATTCTTATCAAGGGTCCACAAGTCAATTACACAAGCTACGTTCGAGCTAGCTCCGGAACTCGATCCGAACGCTATCTCCT
>CAYXFO010000783.1:0-1505 GCA_964464255.1 uncultured Pirellula sp. | reverse complement strand
AGAAAAAGACTATCGGAAAGCCAGCTCCCAAGGATTGGGACTATTTCCATTTGCTCGGGTTGCAGCCTGGAGAGAGCGATCCGTCGACGATCCGTTCTGCGGCCAGTGCCATGAGCGGCACGATCGGGGGCTGCGAGGGTCAACACGTTATCGAGGGGTTGATCCAGCGTCGTTCCGAAATCGCTTTGGCGACGTATCGATTGCTCGATCCGCGACGACGAGATTCGTTCTTGGAGCGTGTGCAGCTGTCCTACCCCGTCAACCATGAGGAGCGGAAGACTGAAATCCAGCAATTGGACCTTAAGAAAACATCGCATCCAAACCCGTGGGTTGAGACTCGAGCAGCCGAGGGATCCTTGGCGATCGGTTCGGAATGGATGAATCGGCCAGTGATCGATCGAGCGATTCGAGAGGACGTAGCGAATCCGGTAGCGTCCCAGGTGGCGTTGCATCAGATGTCTTGGATGGATGAACGTCGCGAAGTGATTCGCTCCTTGAGAGATTCGTATCCGAGCGCCAATTCATCGTCTCCGTTTTCTTGGATTCGGTCCGTGTTGGGTTGGTAATTGAGTTCGACAGTTCTAGTCACCGGGTACGGCGGTTTTTTGGGAGCCGAGATCTGTCGTCAACTTCTCTCGAAGGGCTTTCGTGTTCGCGGCGTTGCCAGGAGACACTACAACGCGATCTCCGATCTTGGGGTCGAGTGCATTGCCGGTTCAATCACCGATAAAGATCTATGCCGACAGGTTACGCAGGGTGTAGATGCGGTGATTCATACCGCGGCCCTTGCAGGCGTATGGGGTCCGCGTCGGGACTATGAAGCGACGAATGTTGAAGCCTCCGAGTATCTGTTGCAGTCGGCTCGCCGATCGAACGCTCGAGCCTTTGTATTGACCAGTTCCCCTTCGGTCACGTTCGACGGCAGTCCGCAATGCGGCATCGACGAATCGGTCCCCTATCCAACGCGATGGTTATGCGACTATCCGCGCACCAAAGCGATCTCCGAACAAGCGGTCCTCTCGGCCAATAACTCGAAGGACTTTTTTACCTGCGCTTTGCGGCCCCATTTGATTTGGGGAGTGGGCGATCCGCATTTGATTCCTCGCGTCTTGGACCGATGTCGTTCTGGACGTCTTCGAAGAGTCGGTGATGGAATGAATTGGATCGATACGGTGCACGTTGAAAACGCGGCCCTTGCACATGTCTTGGCTTTGGAAAAATTGCTTGCAGGTGATCTGCGAGCTTCGGGCAAGGCCTACTTCATCACCGATGGCGACCCGGTGGGATGCTGGGATTGGATTTCAACGATCCTTCATTGCGGCGGACTGGTGCCGCCCAAGAAATCGATCTCGCTCGCAGGAGCGTATCGTATCGGAGCGTTACTGGAAGGGTTCTATCGCACTCTGGGTATTCGATCCGAGCCGCCGATGACACGGTTTGTTGCCTTGCAACTCGGGGTAGATCATTATTTTCGGATCGATGCGGCACGAAAATATCTCGGCTAC
>CAYXFO010000782.1:0-1511 GCA_964464255.1 uncultured Pirellula sp. | reverse complement strand
AATCTCTCCTGTATCGGCCGGAGAGCATCGCGGAACATCTGCTGATTCTCGGCGTTGCTCGAGACCAACTGCTCTGCGATGAATGTCTGAATCGGCTCCGTCCAAATCGTTTCATCGGAAGGAGAGGCGAATTCCGCAAGGGCCAACGCCGCACGAAAGCGGCGTTGAGGATCGGCATTCGAGTCGTGAAGTACCTTCGAAAATGACGTGCTTATTCGTTCCGCCGACGAACCGAGAATATGCCGGATTGGCAAGACATATTCTACTTTTCCGGTGAGGAACTCTTCTTCGAGGGGTTCTACGAGCGAAGGATCGCGCGAAACGCTCGCCAACATCGCATGGAGTCGAGCTTGTCGCTCATCGGGGGTCGTTGGATTAGCAGACAACAATGGAGCTAGGAATCCTGCGGCAACCTCGGGATTGGCATCGAGTTTCTTGATGATATCGGGGATCTGTCCCGGTTCCGCTTTGGTGAGCGTGTTGACTAACTTGGCGACTTCGATCTCTTCCCGCTGTCGCAACGTTTCCCGCCACATGAAGGAACCTGCCAGAGCTACTAAGGCCAATACAGCCGCAGCCATCGACAATCGCTGAACATAGTGTCGAGTGGCTTGCTGCATCACTCCCTTCTCATGCGGTTTCCAATCCGTTGGCTCGGTCCAATGTCGAATCTGCAACCATTCGACCAAGGTTGGCAGCTGCTTGTTTTCCCTCTTGAGACTCCACGCTGCGGCTCGTTCACTGAGCATCAGTTCCGATCGTCCCTTGCTGGTCTCTCGCTGTTTTCGTGTCAGCCATTCTCGCAGCGATGGAACAAGATAATCGTGCGTAAGTTGATAAAAACGCGTAGATCGCGATGGATTGCGAGAAGAAGTGTTGCTGGCATCACCGTCGGGATTCGTTGGAGTGATCAGTCGTAACTCACCATCCAATATCCGCATCAATTCCCCGAAATCCTGTCGTCGGTTTGCATAACCCGATGCCTCGAGCAACTCTTCCTCGGAACATATCGATCCTTTGATATCGGTACCCAGGTCGGGTAGCAAAGCTCTTAACACTCCGCGTACCGCTATCTGGTGCGAGCGATGCCGCGCATCGGAACGGCTTGACGCAAAGGTCTCTTCCAGGAAACTGATCCCGATTCCGTCTAGACCTCCGATCGCCTCCAAGGTCGACGGAACCCAATCGCGACCTTTGAGCATATCAGCCAACAGCGATAACCGAACCGAGACGACTTTATTGTTCTCGGATAGTCCTTGAACGACTTGATCGATGAACGCCATCTGATCGGGCGATTGCAAGTTCGTTTCCATTGGAAGCTTGTCATACGATTCCCCGAACCGGAATAAGACCCGTCTGGCATGTTCCGTATCGAACAAGTCAACCAATTTGAAATTCTGACCTGTCAGGATGGGGACATCGATTTGGTTCATCAATCTCGCTGCTGCCAAATAGAAATCGTCACGGATCATCAAGATGGCTTGTAAGCGTTTGCCATCGCACTGACGGAG
>CAYXFO010000781.1:0-1522 GCA_964464255.1 uncultured Pirellula sp. | reverse complement strand
AACTCCATCTCGTCGTGCTTCCAGCCCTGCAGGCAAATTCCCACTCTAAATCCGATGGCAATCGGTATCCGTCCGCAGACGCATCGATAATCCAGACGGGCGCTTCGACCCACCTCCCATCGCGATCCTTAATTTTTTCCAACTTTGCCCTGCCCAGGTAGGCGGGTTTGAGTCCTTCCCTCGCGCTGAGCCAATTGCAGTACATTACCGCGTCAGACCAGCTTGCCGTCTCGATCGGCCCATCAGGTTGTTCGGCCCAATTCGTGGAATTGCTTTTCTCCCATTCCTTTGGTTTCTTCCAAACGGGATAGTCTTCATCCATGATGAATTTTTTGAATTCACCGCGACTAACTTCCCCATCAGCGAGCCAGTAAACCCTCTCCGGGCAACTGCGAACTGCGAAAAGCTTCAAGAAACGTGGTTCGTTCAACAAGACCTTGAAGTTTACATTCGCTCCCCTAGATCTCTGAGCTGCTTCGTCGTATTTCTGACTCTCGAGAAACGTCAGTGACAGTTCCATCCATTTCTTCTTTTCCTCGGAACTTGCCGACTCATCGGAAGCAAAGATTGCCAGGGTTTCACCCAAAAAGGATCGATTATTTGACGGTGTTGACGCAATCCATTCCTCCAAGTTTTGAATCGCTTCCTCTTTGCGCCCCAGCCAAAGAGGCAACACACATGCAATCCATTTTTTTGAAAATTCGTCCGGCTTGGTCTTGAGCCATTCGGTGAGAGCATCTGCGGTCTCTTGCGATCTATTCAAATGTGCCAACGTTTGCAAGCGATAATAGATCGCTTGATTGCGCAAATGTCCGGGCTCCTTGTTCAGCGGGTCATCGGGCAAAGTCAGGTAGGTATCGAAATCAGCCAACGCATCTTGGTACCTACCTACTTCATAGAATCGCCTTCCCCTGAATATATACTGACTGGGATTCGTTAGCTCAGAAATCGGCGCAATCAAGGATCGAGCATGCTCAACAGGATCCGGTATAGGTAAATAGACTTGAGTGGGTGGTGTGATTTTGATGAATGTGGTTCCTTGGGAGTTCACGAACCAATTCCTTCCTGGCACGATTTGCGTCGCATCGGCGATCTTGGGTTCTGGTAATTGCCACTGACGCATCAGCCAGGCGCTCGCGCTGTGGGTAGAACTGTCCGGAAGCGAAAACCATTTCGATACAACCTCCGCGATGCGATCCTTGGTTTCCGGTGGAACTTCATCTACTGCCAACCTGCCAATCGCTAGACAGATCCCTGAACGCAGACCCGGATGATCCGTATCCTTGACCGTATCGATCACCTCTTCGAGGTTCAGTTTCCAGCGTCGAAACTCGTCGATGAATTGAGTTCTTACTCCAGGATCGGGGCGCCCCTCAAACTCGCATGCATCGGTCGGTAATGCTGTGTCTCCGAGACCTAGGGCCGCCACAGCTAATCGGGCTTTGCGACGATGCGTATCTGATGTTAGACAACGTGCCGCCTCCTGCCTCAGAATTGCGAGCGATCGCTGGCGATCTTTCCC
>CAYXFO010000780.1:0-1528 GCA_964464255.1 uncultured Pirellula sp. | reverse complement strand
CCCAGCCATTGCAAAGTACTGCACTGTCTTCCTGCTCGCCGCGGTCAAGAAGTGACCGACGATGTTCTCGATTCCGATCGAAGCATCGTGTTCCAGCAAGCTGGCAATCGGCTGCATGCGCAGAAGGGTCTCTTGGTCTGGCTTGCTATGCAAAACGGATACATCGAAAAGAATCAGGCAAAGCTGGGTTAATCGGGCGCGACCGATGCGCTCCCTGACCGGATCATGTGATCTGCGACCCAACGAACATATGCTTGGTCGAACTCGCTCAAACGCCGCATCGCGACCGTGGTCGTCCGTCCATTTTCTTTTCGGAGCCGCACCTTGTCGGGATAGATAATGACCAGCCTCGCCTCAACTTCGTAGGCACCGGTGTTATCACGCCATTTCCTCAGCTCCGCCCCTCGAAATTCGCTCGGTGGAGTGAAGACTAAGTCTTCAAAAAGATTTCCGAACTCGCTCCTGGACGCTTCAGCCGGTGTTGTTTCGCCTTTCGGGTCTTCGGCGATGCTGCGCAAGTACTGTCGAACCACTGGATCGGTAGCAAATGCGACACATGGACATACGATTGCCGCTGACAGGATCGCGATGCGTTCCATGAGAATCAGAAATCTTTTGGCCATTGTTTCAGCCCTCCTCGCACCTTGATGGATTCGTATCTCAACTGCTTTCGGCGCGCGCGAAGGCTCCAAATCAACTCCTTCTCGAAATTCGCTTATCTAGCCCGCAAATGAGAGGGGTTGTATCGAGCATTCCCAAAATGTCGCTCGCCGTGTCCGTTCGCTCCTTAGACCATTACATGCTCGATTTCATCATTTACAATGCTTTCGGTATCCGAAATCGTCGGGTCCGTTTGTTTGCAGGGAGAGGTCATTGCTCAAGTCACTTTTCCGATCGTGGTCTTTGGAGAGCAAGTGCCTGCTATTTCTCGGGTTGGCGCTCTTGGTTTCGCTCGTCTTGGGATTCTTTGCTGTCCAGTTCGTCGCCGAACGCTTAGTGATTGAAGCCACTCGCCAATCCGCTCGCGACTATGCCTACTCGGTCATCGGCCTCAAACACATCGCTTGGAACGAATCCACATCTGGTGAGGAACCTAATGGTGCGGATGCCAAGCTGCTCAGCAGTCGCGCTGAACTGATGCGGATGGCCCGAGAGAATATGCTCGAGTCCCGTTTCGAGTCTTCCATCCTTCGGATCAACGACAAACTGGAGCATCGCTACCTGAACAACAATATCGCGATCGATGGGGATTTGTCTCGTATGCTGAAAATTCATGCTCGACTCGCCGAGCAGGATTCCTTAGCGCTGGAAGCAGCAGAAGAAGAAGCCAAGAGACTATCCGGGAACACCGATACCGGAACTGCGGTACCGAACGACCTGCAGTCGATTGCCAAAGGTGAACCCGAACGGCCTCTCATACCCGCTACCACCAATCCTCTGTCGAATCTTGCGAATCCAACGAAGTACATCTTCGAAGAGGCAGGGCCGATCGATGGGTTCTACTATTACTACCATCCTATCTCGTTTA
>CAYXFO010000779.1:0-1533 GCA_964464255.1 uncultured Pirellula sp. | reverse complement strand
AGATGGGCCGTTGTCTCAAGCCACGCCGACACAACGAGGCAATCTGATGCGTAACACGTCCGATGTCACACATCGCAGGAAAGAATCGATCCCTCTTGACGAGGCAACCATTAAAGCCCTCCTTGCGGAAGCAACCGCAGTCGCGGAGTCGACATCTCCCAACGCAGACTTCGATGGCTCGTCGTTCGGTGCAGCCGCTATTTATGCCATCGGTCGTTGGCAAATTCCCGCGGCAAGACCCATGCTGGAATCATTGGCGGCCAACCGAGCTGCTAATACGGGATTGCGACAAGCAGCCATTCGGTCGATTGCAAATTACTCGGGTGAGAATACACGCAAATCACTTCAAGACTGGAGCCAAGACGAAAACGCCACCGTTGCCTCCGCAGCCATCGCTGCACTGGTCGACCTCGATCTTGACGGAGCGTCGAAGCTCCTGGTCCAGAGATTGTCCTCGGACCCAGGACGAGCTCAACCGCTGATTGCAATCGCACCATCTTGGTTGTCGCGGCGCGATGGCGCAGCAAAGCTTGCTGGGGCTCTCAAAGATGCATCTCTCGAACCGGGATTGGCTCGCCAAATCAAGTCCGAGCTTCGTAAGCTCAATGCGCCGGCGGATCTACTCGGAGCCATCGATGCGGCGGGTAAACTTCAGGAAAATCGCTGGCAACTCACAGACGATCTTCGCGATCGCTGGCTCAAGCAAGCGATGTCGGAAGGAAACGCAGCACAGGGAGAACTCATCTACCGCCGAACCGAACTGCAATGCATCCAATGCCATCGCATCGGAGGTGTCGGCGGTGCGGTCGGCCCCGATCTCACCAGCATCGGCGCACAAGCCCCCGCCGATTATTTGCTCGAAGCACTGCTCAATCCGGCCGCCAAGGTCAAAGAAGGTTACAACGCGAAACTCGTGCGAACCGACGATGATGAAGTGCTCGCTGGTATCCCCATTCGGGAGTCCGATGATCAAGTGGTTCTGCGCCTCGCAGATAACCGCGAAGTGACGATCGACAAATCCAATATCGTCGACATCAAAGATTCCCGGTCCCTGATGCCCGACGGGCTGCTCGATACCCTGACTGAACGTGAAGCGATCGATCTGCTTCGCTTCGTGATGGAGTTAGGCAAGCTCGATGGAACCATGCTCGTCAAGAACGATGGATCGATTCGCGCATGGGAAGCATTGGCATGGTCCGATAAAGCCCATACGCTCTTCAATCGAACCAGCTTTGATTCCATCACCGGAGATCAATCGGTCTTTTCATGGCAGTTGCACCCATCTTTTGTTTCCGGTGGTGTTCCCATGCAGGGGATGGCCAAATTTCGTCCCCATCCGGGTGTTCCCGACCATACGTTCCTTCGAACCAAGGTCGTTTGCTCTCGAGCAGGTGAAGCGGCGATCGATCTGAGCGATCTTCCCAAAGGGGCTGTTTCGTTTTGGATCAATGGCAAACCGATTCCCGTCGAAGGGAACAAACTGGTCGTCAATGTTGCAGAGGGTGAACATCTCTGGTTTGTGGGTGTGAATCG
>CAYXFO010000778.1:0-1537 GCA_964464255.1 uncultured Pirellula sp. | reverse complement strand
TCCCCGGGGCCCGGACCGCGAAAAGTATATCCATATAAAAACCGACTTCGAATATAATGGTGTACGATCCATACCATATCGACTCCGCCAAACCGTTTCATCCCTCCCCCTTTTTCCCCACCTAGACCGTATGTCCAAGTCCCTACGGCTCGCTTCCCTGATCGTCTTGTTGATCTTGTTGATCCCTCTTGTGTTCGCGAAGGTCGTGTTCACGCAGGGTATGGCTGAAGAGCGCAAAACGAAGGTCGACTTCAAAACCGAAGTCCGGCCGATCCTGTCGAACCGCTGCTTCGCTTGTCACGGCCCCGATGAGAACACGGTGGAATCAGGGCTTCGCCTCGACACACGCGAGCGAGCGACCCAGACGCTCGAATCGGGAACTATGGCCATCGTGCCAGGCGATATCGGCAAGTCCGAAATCGTCCGTCGCATCTTGTCCGACGACGAAGATATCCGCATGCCCCCACCTCACTTTGGCAAACGACTGACTGACACCGAAGTCGACTTGCTTAAACGCTGGGTCGCTGAAGGAGCCGAGTATGCCATGCACTGGTCGTTCGAACCTCCCGTCTCTCCGACGATTCCACTGAACGGTCCCAACGAACCTTCACTCTTGACATGGAATCATTCACCGATCGATCGCCTTGTCCTGGCAAAGCTGACCGAAAAGGGTTGGCACCCGTCACCGCGAGCCGATGAGTTGGCATTGCTCAGGCGAGTCACTTTGGATTTGACAGGATTGCCACCGACCATCGAGCAGCAGCAAGCCTTTCTCAACGATCCTTCGAGCGATGCTTATCAGCGGACCGTTGACAGCTTGCTCGCATCCCCAGCCTATGGTGAACACTGGGGCCGACGTTGGCTGGATTTGGCCCGCTATGCCGACTCGGCAGGTTATGCAGACGATCCGATGCGTACGATTTGGGGATATCGCGATTGGGTGATTAAGGCCCACAACGAGAACATGCCCTTCGATCAGTTCACGTTGGAGCAGCTCGCAGGAGATCTGCTCTCGGACCCTTCCCCCGAGCAGCGAGTCGCCACAGCCTTTCATCGCAATACGTTGACCAATAACGAGGGAGGGACCAACGACGAAGAGTTTCGCAACGTCGCCATCGTCGATCGAGTGAATACCACCATGGCTGTTTGGATGGGGGTGACCATGGCGTGCGCTCAATGCCACAATCACAAATACGATCCGATCTCGCAGAAGGATTACTTCCAAGTCTTTGCGATATTCAATCAATCGGAGGACGCTGACCGCGGCGATGAGTCGCCGACCTACGAGTGGTATACTGCCGACCAACGCGCTCTGCGCGATCGCTTGCAACGCGAACTCGAGGCGACAGAAAAAGCGATCTCTGCTCCCGATCCTGCATTAGCGGCGGAACAAACAACCTGGGAACAGCAGTTTCGCGAACCGCTTTCATGGACACCCATCATTCCAACACTCGCTCAAACCAAATCGGGCGGTGCGATGAACATCGATACCGATGGCTTGATCCGCGCAGCAACGCCATCCGATACGGATTCATAC
>CAYXFO010000777.1:0-1545 GCA_964464255.1 uncultured Pirellula sp. | reverse complement strand
CCAATTGGCCGCCGGACTCGATGAAGAACATCTTCGAGGGACTTTCTCTCCAAACCCCTTCCCGCGAGACGCAAAAAGTAGAGGTAGCACCTACCAACCTGCAACGAATTGGTGGAAGCGTCTCCGTGAGCAGTTTCCAAGTGGGCATGGAAAAGGAGAAGATGCTCGATCGATCCAGCAAAACATTTTGGCATACACGCTTCACTCCTGATGTTGCCACGCCTCCTCACTTCGTCATCATCGAAAACCCGAATCATCATCCCATTTCTGGCCTCTCCTACTCGACTTGGACCGGTGGCAATGGGAACGGTCAAGTCAAATCGTACGCAGTCTCGGTCTCCGACGATGGCGAACATTGGAGTGAGCCGACTGCGCAGGGGAATTTGGAAGTGATGAATGCCGCCGAGCAGGAAATCCGATTCCTTGAGAGCACCGACAAGCCGTTCATCCGCTTTCTGGTCATCGATGCGCTGGCTCTCGATGGGAAATCGCTCGCGTCGATCGGCGGGTTGGATGTGATTCTCAGTGCAACCGAGGAAACGGCTGTTCCTTCTGATAACACCTTGAAGATTACGGTCGAGTCCGATTCTGAAGAGGATTTGAAGCGAGTCATTCGTCGTTTTGCCCAGCGTGCCTTTTCCACCCAGCTGTCGGATGGTGAACTCGAACCTTATGTTCGCGTGAGCCTCGAGACCTGGCGCGAGCGTCGCGATTTCCTCGAGGCAACTCGCGCCGGGCTCAAGTCGATTCTGTGCTCCCATCGCTTCCTGCTGTCGCCAGGAGTGCACAGCAATCCTTCGTATCGGACGGCCGCTGAACTAGCACGCTGTCTTTGGTTGTCCGTGCCTGATGAAAAGCTGATCGAAGTTGCACAGGTTGATGGGCTCCACGCGAGCACGATGCGTGACGAGATCGATCGAATGCTTCAGGATCCGAAAGCGAAACGGATGATCCATTCGTTTTGTGATCAATGGTTGAACTTGAGAGGCTTCAACAAAATCTCTCCCTCCATGAAACTGTACCCAGAGTACAACGAGCTGCTCAATTACTATCTGCCTCTGGAAACCGAGGAGTATCTCTCCCATGCGATCGTTCAAAATCTCCCTGTCTCGCGATTGATTGACTCCGATTTCTCGATCTTGAATCAACGGTTAGCGGAACATTATGGGATCGATGGAATCGTCGGCCAGGAAATGCGTCCAGTGATCCTTCCGCACGACAGTCCTCGCGGCGGTTTGCTGACGATGGGGAGCGTTCTCAAAGTGACCTCGGATGGATTTCAGACCTCTCCGATCCTGCGCGGGGCATGGATTTCCAAGAACATCGCCGGCAATACCCTTTCGCCCCCTCCACCTAATGTGAAAGCCATCGAGCCGAGCGCCAACAAGGCAACCACCCTCAAGGAGCAGATCTCAGAGCACAAGCAAGGTACCGCATGCTACGCATGCCACAAAAGCATCGATCCCTACGGCTTTGCGTTAGAGAATTTCGACGCTACCGGCCAATGGCGAACAAAATATCGATCCGAAGTCCCACATCAGGGTA
>CAYXFO010000776.1:0-1558 GCA_964464255.1 uncultured Pirellula sp. | reverse complement strand
GTCCAATGTGCGACAAACGCGGAACTTCACCGAATCGACGCTAGATTTATACTGGGTGAGAGACACGTTTAGCCCTTTCAAGTTCATTTGCCACAACCGCCCATCCAGTTTTCCATGATGGATTAGGCAGCGCGACTTGCTCTTTTTATGCTCGTAGAACACCAAGCATTGACTGATCCGCAGAGTGGCCCCACGAATGATGGCTCGATACAGGATGCGCCGGGCACGGAATCCGGCAGAGCGTTTGATTGGATGAAATGGTTCTGGACTTGGACTCCGTGGGACTGGGTAGCTCTCGTGCTTCCACTTCTGGCAGTTTCTCCATTGCTTGCTACTCAGGTCAGGATTTTGTGGAACAAGCAGCACATGCAGTTCTTTCCTTTGGCGATCGCTGCCGTGGCGTGGTTCGTTGCACGCGACGCGAGGACCATTTGCCCTGCAAACCGTTTTCGAACCGTTGTTGCTCGCCTGGGAGTCTGGGCGAACATCGGATTGATTCCTATCGCGTCGATCATTTACAGTTCGTGGTTGGCGCACCTGATCGGAATCCTTGGACTCTTCTATTGGATGCTCGGGAAGTTTGGGAATTTGTCCGTTGCTCGAATTCTGGGGATCAGCGGACTTGCTTTGATTACCGTTCCGTTTCCTTTTCATGGAGATCAGGAATTGGTGCGGGCCTTGCAGCGAGCTTCCTCGTTGGCATGTAGTCGCATGATGGATGCGTTGAACATTCTGCATGTACGCACTGGTAATGTACTCGAGATTTCAGGAAAGCAGTTATTCGTCGAAGAGGCTTGTAGCGGTGTCGATAGCCAATACGCGTTGATGGCCGTCGCAGGGATCTTGTTGCTCGTTGGGCGTGCTAGTGTTTGGGTGTCGATAGTGACAATCCTCACGGTTCCGATTTGGGCGATTTTGGGGAACATCCTTCGCATTTTCTTTATTGTGTTAGGTTTCGAGTTTGTGGGGATCGATCTATCCGTGGGATGGCAGCATATGCTCCTCGGATCGTTTGCATTTGCGATGGCTGCATGGGCACATTGGAGTTCTGTTCAATTCCTGAACTGGCTAGAGTGGACCTTTGGATCCCGCTCACACGCTTCTCAAAATGAAGCCACTCACACCCCAAAGGTCGCTTTCTCCAGCAAGCCTATTTCCGTATCGAGACTAGGCCTTGCATCAGCGTGTGCGATGATTGCCTTCGCACCGATGGGGTGGGCTTTGAATATCAGCGGTGTGTTCAAGGATTCGGTGCCTGATATTTCCGAGACCTTAGTTTCCGTTCTGCCAGGAAAGCAATCATCGATTGGGCAACCCCTTGGGCTACAGGGGGTGCGTTTCGAAACGGTGCGCCGAAATCGGGGGCATCAAGAGGGACAGTGCTCCCAGGTCTGGCGAGTCATGCAAGGTGACGGACAGCGAACGCTATCGATGGACTTGCCCTTTCGTGGTGGCCACCCTTTATGGGCATGTTATACGGGCAACGGTTGGACGATCTCTAGCCAGCGAAGCATCGATCTGTACTCTGGCATTCTGAATAGAAACTGGCATGCACATG
>CAYXFO010000775.1:0-1559 GCA_964464255.1 uncultured Pirellula sp. | reverse complement strand
CTATAGGATTACACTCGTAGGTGTAGGCGAACTTGGCGATATCAGCGAGAGGGT
Organism: uncultured Pirellula sp.; assembly: GCA_964464255.1. Lineage (GTDB taxonomy): Bacteria > Planctomycetota > Planctomycetia > Pirellulales > Pirellulaceae > JBKCUI01. The sequence goes on along the minus strand of CAYXFO010000775.1, from coordinate 1,505 downwards.
TACGAGATTTCGACCAAAAATCAACTCACAGCTTCCATTCCAAGGCTCTGCAACATTCTCCTCGGATCAATTTTCAACGGGTGATGCATTCAATAATGGCAATGGCACCGGCGGAGCAGCAGGTGGGTTCGGTGCGGCCACTGCAGGTGGAGGGGGAGGCGGCTTTACGGGCGGTGGTGGCGCTGGGTTTGGACACACCTTCACAAAGCCGACGTATGGGATTGCACTGAAAATCTCCGAAGAAGCAGCGCAGGGCAAACGCGCGAAAAGTCGTTACGCACAGCTTGGTTCGGCCGTTAAAATTGTCGAACTCGACGGAACGGTGGAAGAAGCCCCGGATTCCGGGCCGATCAGTGCAACATGGCCTCAGTTCGATCGCCAATTTCCAGGGACCTCGAGCCTTTATGTTCCTCGTCGCAAAGGGATCGAAGTACCGCTGAAGGAAATTCACGGGGAACTCAAGATCACGACCGGCCGACGCCTCGAAGCGGTCTTCCCCGGGGCTCGGCCACAAAAAAAGAAAGTGGATGGCGAAGAGTTCGCGATCAAGTCGATCGACGAAACTCCTGAGGGATTCACAGTGGTCGTTTCGTTCCCACCAACCACCGCGATGAAAAATGCGGACAACATGTTCGAGCGGATTCAGCGGATGATGGCATCGATCAGTAGCTATGAGCTGGAGATTGAAGACAAGGAAGGGAACATTCACATCCCTTCAGGTGCGTCGGCGACCGGTAGCGGGGGTGGCAGTTCGCAAAGCTTCAGTTTCAATGGCAGCACGCAAAGACGCGCTTCCCAGTCATCCGAGCCAGAATTGTCGACGATCACTTTCCGCTTCCATCCGATACAAAGTTACTCGATCAAAAGCATCATCGCTCGTGTCGTCGAAGCCGATGGCGAACCCGAGACGGTACCATTTACCATCGAAGTACAATCGGAGTAACAAGCTCGCACGAAGCACAGGGGTCGGAACTCTCTGACCCCTCTGGTGCGATTTACTTGACGCTTTCTTCCAACGCCGGACGTAGCCGCTCAGGGACCTCGGCATCCAATTCGATCAAGCGATTTCGCTCTCCAGCGACCTTCTCGAGGCGAAATGCATCGTAGAGCATCCCCGTGGCCGTGCGGGCTTCGAACTTGAGCGTTTCGCCATCAAGATGGATGACTTGGTACAGCTGAGTGTCCTCGGCTAATCGTTTCATATAGGGTTTGCGGCTATTGTTATACATCTTTGGTCCACTCACCGAGACGACGTAGACCGTACCATAGACCGGGTCTACTTGCTGTACTCCGGTAGGGACATTGGCGACGGTTTGCGGTGGGAGCGAGTTTGGATCATCGTCGACGCCGGGAACTGCAAAGCCCGTTCGGCCGTAGGTGTGATCATGTCCCTGAAGGACGAGATCGACGCGATGTTTGTCAAAGATTGGCTTCCATAGCTTTCGTAGTGCGGGATTATCGCGATCCTTTCCCGTCGAGTAGACAGGGTGATGGAAGGCGCAGAC
>CAYXFO010000774.1:0-1561 GCA_964464255.1 uncultured Pirellula sp. | reverse complement strand
CCCTCCCTCCATCTTGACGGCATGACACTGCGTCTCTTTCATGATGCGAGCGGCACATTCCAATGTATGAGGAACGCTTACCTGCCCAACCGGGAAAGGCAAATCGACAACGACCATCGCCCGCTGCGAACCGCGAACCACCATCTCTCCGTGGTAGATCATCTGGTCGAGTGTAACCGGGACTGTTGTCTTATGCCCTTGAACAACCATACCCAGGGAATCACCGACGAGCAAACAGTCAATCCCCGCCCGATCGAGCAACTGGGCGGTGGGAAAGTCATAGGCTGTCAACATCGTGATCCGTTCGCCTCGTTCCTTCATGGCTGCGAGGGTGCGAACGGTTACAGGCCCATCGGTGACTGGCATATCAAGTGCTTTGAGATTATTTCGATTTTCGCGAAAGGTTTTTCGCCGCATCGGCTTTCTTGTCCAAAGCCCTTGCCTTGACCAGCTCGCGCAACGCAGCTTCGCGTCGAGCAGGAGGAAGATTCTTCCATGCCAAGGAATAGTAGAGCTCTACTGACGACCAAGTGCCGCGGTTCCTGGCCTGTTCAGCCATGCCCAAATAGTAGCTGACCGCCTCGGGGTCGTAGCTGTCGACGACATTCCCATTGCGGCTTAATGCCTCCAGGTAGTCGTACTCGGCAGTTGCAATAAGGCTTCGCGGTGCAGCTCGCACGTGAATTTTTTCCCGAGGATCCGAAGAATGCAATTGCGGTACCGAGGATGTTTTCCCTGACTGAGACCGAATCATCGAATCCAATTCAGCAAGATCGATTACCGTGGTGTGCACCGAAGCCCGGCCTCCTCCAAGATTGGCACCATAGTTCGAACCCATTCCCAAGGGACCACGTCCGGTGGAACCAGATCTCCCGAAAGTCGAGGAGCCTAGAGAAGCCGAACCGTTGTCGGGAACAGACACAGAAGTGGAAAGATTGAAGGTGCCAGCTGTCGGTAACTGAACCACTTGCCCAAGAGCACTGCGGGTCGTGGTGAATCCCTGAAGTGGTAACGAAAGAAATCCGACCAGACAAAAAAGCGGAAATGACTTCATGATCCTCACCGTGGCAACCAAACGCAATTCGATCAATTTCTATTAGTTTACTCGGTTCGCGTAGTCTTAGCTGGTGCTGGCAGCCCATGGATGAGATAATTCCCGAAATGGCACCTCTCCTTAGGAAGCATCGATGAAAGCAGTCCAACCCCTGAGCAGAAGATTCTCTCGACGCACATTTTTGGCCGGTTTCACTTCCGCCCTCATCGTCAGCCGCATCGCACATGCAGAAGATTCCACGCGGGCAGAAGATGCTACCTGGACGGGTAATTCTTGGGATGGTTGGATGACCGTGGAAGGCAAAGCGGTACCAGCAGCTTGGGAGCGTAACGATGGCACCATCCACCTGCGAAAGACCCCGGAACGAACAGGTCATATCGTAACGCGTCGCGAGTATGGGGACTTCAAGCTCGAATTTGAGTGGAAGATCGCCCCTGGCGGCAACAGCGGTATCAAATATCGAGTCCGACGTTATGTCGATCGGATGCTCGGCTGCGAGTATCAAAT
>CAYXFO010000773.1:0-1569 GCA_964464255.1 uncultured Pirellula sp. | reverse complement strand
AGACTTATTTCAGTCGTGCAATCACCGGCGAGGATGTTCTCTTGCAGCTTCAGGGCCGATTTCGCGGTAAGTCTCGCGATTCGCTCAAGCCTCGTATAACCGGTTTGTTCCTGGGGCAAGACGGCGAGCAGACGTGTGTCGTTGCTAGTGTCTCGGAGGCTGGGCTCGCCGACCGCAAGTCTGCTGTCGACTGGGCGCGCCAAGCCGCGTTGAAAGCGACGGAGCTACCGTCAGAGCAAGTGCACATCGCGGGATCGACTGTTGACTCGGTCGCAGTCGATGAAGCGAGTGCGGGGAACCTCGCAGAACTGAACATCCTATCCATGGTTGTGTGTTTCTCGATTCTCTATTTTTCGATTCGCAACTTTTGGATGGTGGCTTTCCTGTTCATGGGAGCCTTGTTCAATCAGCAGTTAGCTCTTGCAATCATCTATTACTCCTATGGCCGCATCGATGCAGTGCTGTTGCTCGTTGCCAATTTGTCGTTCGTTCTCACGCTTTCTGCCGGGCTGCATTATCTGGGTTATTTTCGTGAAGCGACAACCGAAGGTGCAGCGTCTCGCTCAACGAGAGCGCTTCGAGCATCCTGGGGACCTTCCTTGCTGGCAGCTCTTACCACAGCCATCGGATTCGTGTCGCTTTGTTCCAGCGAGATCGTTCCAATTCGAATGTTCGGATTGTTCGCTGCGATTGTGGTCCCGATCAACTCTGCCATCATCATTCTTGGGCTTGCCATCCATGCACCATGGGCATCGCGACGCAACTGGCGGTTTAAGCCGTTGGCGATGGCTGCGGACCAGGTCATGCAGTGGCGTGCCTCTGGTCCTCTGGTCCGTGCGATGCGACATCGGCCTTTGTTGCTCATTGCGGCATGGATGGTCGTAGCGCTGGGACTCGGCCTTGGTATCTCGAGATTGAAGACGAGTGTTGGAACGCATCAACTGCTTCCCGCGAGCAATCGACTCATTCAGGATTATGCCTGGATTGAGGATCGCATAGGACCGCTAGTACCGATTGAAATAGCGTTGACCTTCCCAGCCGATAGCAACCTATCATCGATTGATCGCATTCGCATTCTGGACAATCTAAGACGGGAGCTTTTGCAGCTTCCTGAGATTAAATCCACCTGGTCGGTCATGAACATTCTGCCCCCGATTTCCCTGTCGACCGGGACTGGCCCCACCGTCAGACGCTCGGTCGCAGAACGAGCGATCAATGACTCTGTAGACCAACTGATAGCGATGGGGTTGCTGTATCGATCCGAAACGGAGGAATGCTGGCGGATCACGGGTAGAGTTTCTGGACTAGGGCGTACCGACTTCGAGCAACTGGTACAGCAAACCGACCAAAAGATCCAACGATTCTTGGAAAAGAACCCCGAGCCGGGATTTCACGTTGATGTCAGTGGCGGAGTTCCGTTTGTCTATCGCGTTCAACGTCAATTGCTTGTGGATATGCTCAATAGTTTCTCGGGTGCTTTTGCCATGATCGCGATTACGATGGCAATTGTCTTTCGAAGCATTTCCGCGGGACTATTGTGCATGCTTCCTAATGTGACACCGGCTGCAG
>CAYXFO010000772.1:0-1576 GCA_964464255.1 uncultured Pirellula sp. | reverse complement strand
CTTCAATGGCATGGTCTCCGCATTGTCGCTGAAGGCCGCGAAATCGAAGTGAAGCGTGGCTCGCTCGAGCTGCAACTCAAACGCGTGCGTAAACGGACGCCCCGGGCCATCGATAACCCCCGAAGAGCTGGCCACAGCAATGTTCGGATCATCAAAGTGGTACAGAACATGTGCGTATTTCGTCACCGCACCTCGATTGCGACCGACAGCTTGAAAGCTCTTGGGGTTTCCAAAGAGCAACTGAATCCAATGCAGGTCATGCACATGCAGATCGACGAGCGGACCACCGACTTTATCGGGCTCGTAAAAATCCGGCAGCCATGTTGGATCGGAGATCACCCGCTTAAAGTAACCTCCGATCGGGCGACCATAGCGACCGGATTGAACCACCTCGGTCGCATAAGCAAACGGGCCCATATAGGGAAGCACATGAGCCACCAACGCGATGCGGCCAAGCGAATCAGCTTTCGATTGAACGGCGCGGCATTCCTCGAGGCTCAATGCCAATGGCTTTTCGATCAGCACATCCTTGCCATGCTCCATCGCAAGGATCGCTGCCGATGCATGCATGTGCGGCGGTAGGCAGATGTCGATCACATCGATATCGGGGGATTGGACCATCGCTTCGAGCGACTCATAAACACGCATCTGGTCGATCGGAATGAAGTCACCCGGCGGTCCGAAGTTGCCTTGTATCCCGCGCCAGTCACCTTGCCGTTTGTTAGCGTCTTTGCTCGCGAATGCGACAAGCTGCGCCTTTGTCGATCTTCGATAGGCGAGATAATGGATCCAACCCATGAATCCGACACCGATCAATCCAACACGAACCATCTGTCTCTGCCCAGCATCCAAGGGTTAGCGGTCGAATCTGCTAGCGCTTCATCGGGGGCCATCAAAGTCGAATGAACCCAGCGGAGATTCTAACCGATTTCGACCGACCACATGCCCAGGAGCCGACATCCATGGGATTGATGAAGCCGCAGGGTTCGGGACAGTTCCCGCAGCGAAGTGGTCTTGCAGCAGGACATATCCGCTGCGAGGGCGATTCCATCACAGAGCCTACCCAGCATGGCAAAACCTATAGAATCCAGAGCACCGAGGTGCAAAATGATGAGCGGATATTGCTCTTTCCATTTCGGCAAAGCCCCTACGGCCTTCATCGCCTGCCGATTCAGCGAAGCATTCGGCGCCGCCGCACCGTCGTTCATCGTCCACACGATTTTCGTAAGCGGAGACGGGGCATCCTTGGCTTCCACCTGCCCGTCGACCATGGGAATTCCATCGGTTTTATTCAAACAAACTGGTTCATGAAGGTGCGCTGTTTCATTGAGACTCTCCGCTGTGCTTTGCCCTTCCGTTTCGATCAGGAGCGTGTCTCGTTGTGTTCTGCCATAGAGCGAGTGAGCCACTCGAGTCGGCCATCTCTGCGATGTTCCTTGGGGCAATGGAGTTGCTCTGCCAAGTCCCAATGTGTACGGGCGGCCGCGTTTCATCTCGCGGATGAGCGAGTCGATCGATAATTCAGTCCCAAGCATGTTCGTCCCGCGGGATTACGAATTGCGACGTTGTGAAAACA
>CAYXFO010000771.1:798-1580 GCA_964464255.1 uncultured Pirellula sp. | reverse complement strand
GGCACCTGTTGTGTTGGAGGCCGGATTTGGTAGGATGCGGTTTTGAGGAGAGTTGCTATGCCTAGACCATTGAGATCCGAGATCTTTACACCAAAAGAAGTGTCCGTCTTGCACGTCGTTCAGCGATGTGTGCGGAGGGCTTACCTGAGTGGAGCCGACCAAGTAACAGGAAAAGATTTTTCCTACCGAAAAGAATGGATTCGGCAGCGAATCGAAAAGCTAGCCTCCGTATTCGGGGTCGACGTACTCTCCTACGCCATTATGTCCAATCACCTCCACGTCGTCCTCCGAAATCGTCCCGATGTTGTGGAAACATGGTCCGATCGCCAAGTTGCCCTGCGTTGGCTGCAAATCTTTCCAGGAAAACGGATCGATGAACAACTCGGAGATCCCACGACCAGTGATGTGGATGCTCTATCGAGCGACACGCCTCGGATCGCAATAATTCGACAACGGTTGTCAGATATCTCTTGGTTCATGAAGGCCCTCTCGGAACCAATCGCCCGGATGGCAAATCGCCAAGACGAATGCTCAGGGGCCTTCTGGCAAGGTCGATTTCGAGCGCAACGCATCATTGACGAAGCGGCTTTGCTAGCTTGCTGTATGTATGTCGATTTGAACCCAATCCGAGCTGCTATGGCCGAATCGCCAGAGAAATCGAAATACACTTCGGCTTGCGATCGTATCGAGGCCCTCAAAGGGAAGGAGATTGAATCCTCTGCCGCTGCCATGCAAACGATCTCCAAAGAAGATGCTGCTACTATTCTTAAAACTTCTACTCC
>CAYXFO010000771.1:0-788 GCA_964464255.1 uncultured Pirellula sp. | reverse complement strand
GAGGGAGCGTCGAAAGGTGGCAGCGAAACGAAAAGGACGGATGATTCCACGCGATGGATGGTTAGCTCCACTGACGCTCAACCCCAGGACTCATGGGGCCCTGGCGCATAAGCATGGTTTACGCGCAAGCGATAAAGGGTTCTTGAATATCTCGCTAGAGGACTACTTGAAGCTACTCGATTGGACTGGTCGGCAGGGGCGACCTGATAAACGGGGTCAGATCCCTGAGAAGCATTTACCGATCCTCAGAAGATTGGGGATCGATGACGATATGTGGTGCGATTTGGTTTGGGGATTTAAAAAGTACTTTGGGCGGAGTCGTGGCGCCGGTTCCCCGGATCGGATGCGAGAGATGGCGGTGATGAGAGACCTATCGTTCCAGCCCGGGCAGAAGCGCGCAAGGGCCTGTTTTTTGCAGCGTTGAACCTTCGCAAAAGCGCGTCGGACAGAATCCATCACGCATAGATCATTACCGACATCCATCACCTAGTGTTTGGTGAGATTGATGATTGGTCGTGACGTTTCGATTTGCGGTACCTTCTCCCTAGGCCGCAACCCCGTATGCACTAATTTCCGACGCTCGGATGGGGGCAAGTGCCTGCAACACGGGCGCGCCTGGCACCGCGTGTAGCGCCGCTCTATTTTCCGAAGCTAAGTGCATGCATCGCTGGCGGCTGGCTGCTGACATGGAAACGCGGTGCCAGGCACAACAAGGAGAGGTTGCGAATTTCGATTGATGCCCATGGTCACAGCAACTGCCCTAGGAGTTGGTTACGGATTCGATATCA
>CAYXFO010000770.1:0-1581 GCA_964464255.1 uncultured Pirellula sp. | reverse complement strand
GTGCCAGGCAAAACGGAAGCGATTCCTGATCCGTTGATCCCGATAGCGCAGGGCACAACTCGCGCGACCTGGACTTTAGGGCAAGCTGACGGATTTGCGAGCCCGAGCCAGAGTTGGCTTGCGGAGTTCTTCATTCCGAAACAAACCAAGCCGGGCACCTACCGAGGCAAACTGATTATGGAGCGATCCAACGAAAAAATGGAAATCGAAATGGTCCTTCAGGTGCATGACGCTGCCATACCGGAGCGTTTGTCGTTTCTGCCAGAGATGAATTGCTATGACCTTCCGGAGAACGACATCGACTACTACCGCATGGGGAATCGACACCGAGTAGTCTTAAATCGCCTCCCCTACTTTCAAAATGGTCGAATCGCCGTGGATCGTTGTCCGAAGTGGCGAGAAGGCCAGATAGAGTGGCAGCAGTATGACGCTCATTACAACAATCTGTTTACCGGTAGAGCTTTCGAAGATTTGCCGCGGGGGCCGATTCCCATCGAGTGCTTTTATTTGCCGATACATGAAAACTGGCCTAGTCCCATGGAAGCCAATTACCGCGGTGGCTACTGGGCCGATCAAGCGTTTCCAGAGAGCTATCGCCAGACTTTCGTTTCAGCGGTCGAGCAGTTTGCCGATCATTTTCAAAACAAAGGCTGGACGGAAACGTTTTTTCACGTCTATCTCAACAATAAGGTCGACTTTAAACGTCGCGGTTGGTCACGTGGCTCCTCTCCGTGGCTTCTGGATGAACCCGCCAATTTTCAGGATTTCTGGGCTTTGAATTACTTCGCACGCGCCACCAAGGAAGCAAAGAATCGTTCAGTGCGAAAGTACACCAGAGACGCTGTAAAGGTTCTCTTCCGAGCTGATATCTCACGGCCGCAATGGCAGCGCGATACGCTCGACGGGCTCCTGAATTATGGCGTGATTTCGTTTTCTTCTTTCCAGGAATTCCAGCCCTTAGTACTCGAACGAAAGTTTCGGGACGAACAAACCATCGTCGTCTATGGAAGTAGCAATCCAATCGGCACCAGCAATTGCATGGCTGTTGCGTGGAGTTGGGACGCGTGGTGCCAAGGTGCAGATGGGATCGTCCCCTGGCAAACAGTCGGAACGGCAAACTCTTGGACCCAGGCGGACGAACTATCTCTCTTCTATCCTCACCCAACGCATGCGGATCGTGAGCCTATACCCTCCATCCGCCTCAAATCCTATTGCTATGGCCAACAGGACATCGAGTTATTGACACAATTAGCAGCAAAAGCTGGAGTCAACCGCTATGCGCTCGGCAAATGGCTACGCCCACAGTTGTCCTTGAACGCCAACTCCCGTGCCGAGGGTGACTACAACGAACCAGCCGCGTGGAATGATTACTCTGGGATCGATTCGCAACGCTCACATCAATTTCGTGTCGCGTGGCTCGAAGCGTTAGACAAACGTTGAGACTCTATACCGCTGCAGTTGCGTTGATTCGAGGTGGCAATCGGCATGCAATCAGGTACACGACAATGACCACGAACGCAGGTATACCGAGATAGACAGTCGCTTGATTCGCAAATGACGACATCGTTGCATCGAGCGAAT
>CAYXFO010000769.1:0-1587 GCA_964464255.1 uncultured Pirellula sp. | reverse complement strand
CTTCAGGACTATCTACTCGTATTTTGCAAGTCGCCGATTCTCCATCGATTGTTGGAGTACCGAGAATCGAATACTCATAGCGATCGAGTTCCGTTGCCTTCGGTATTGGGACGTTCGCAGCAAAATTCTTCGCGATGGCCACATCGTCAGCTTTGAAGTCACTCAGATCGTCGATTAAGTCGGCAATCATCTTTCCGTCCTCGCCACCAAAGTCCTGCTGGCGAGTCCCTGAACCGCAACCCAACGTCATGCTACACACAGATAGCATGACGAACAAAATCCATCGAGTCTTCAGCATCTGGAACTCCTCGAAACGCGGCCTTCAGTGGATGATTATCAGTCAGCCTGACTCGCTATGGCCTCTCCGCCTGCGACCGAACATTGAGCTTGCCAAATGACTTGGTCGATGTTGTTGGCAACAAACCGAACCGATCCGTCTGCGAAGGTCGCGTTTACGCCGGCTCCATGCCAACTACGTGCAGCCGCTTGCCATTGGCCACCCGCTACCGGATCAACGTTCCTGTCCTGCGTGCAACGGAATGGGTGGTTCACGGGGAATGCGGCAGGATCCGTGGCCAGTGGGCAGCCAGGCGTCACATCCGAGCCTCGTGTATTTGGGGGGAAGAAGCCGGTGAATGAATTGCCTCCCATCAGTGGGGTCAGGAATGCCCCGCGAACATCGCGATTCAATCCATCGGGTTGGCTGGAACTGGTGCGTCCATCCGGTGTCTGATTGTTGATCGTTTCGCTGATCATCACGGAGTTCGATGTGCCATCGAGAATATCGCGTATACGCCTTCCTTTACCGATTCCAAACCGCTCACCATACGGAAACTTCTTCACGTCCTCTGATGCACCAAAAACGCCGCGATGGGCGAGACTCCCTCTCAGTGACGCATCTCGCATGAAACGGGCCCCGAAACAGGCAACGTAATTGACCTTGTAAAGATTCTCAATACTCAAGTCGCTGTAGGTGACATTGCCCACCGGAGAACTCGGGCAACTCATCGCGTTTCGAATAAAAGTTTGCGTGTCGATGTCCGGGCGACGAATAGGAGAGCCGTCGAGATTATCCCAAGGACACGCTTCATTGACGTCATCCGCTGCTACACCTTGGTCTATCCGCCTCGAAAGCTCCGATTGCTCCATGTAGCTGTACACATGCATGACCCAAGACGGTCCGTAGACCTCAGCCCGCGGCACCATCCCACCCCCCTGCGAGCCGGTAACCACAAAGGCAGGGAAATTTGGATAACTGCCTCGAACAGTACCATCGATGTTCTGGTTGTTCGGAGCAGTCGTGTACTTCTCCGAAAACGTTGTGTAACCAGGTGGGAAACTTTTCGTCGCACTCTCGATATTATGGCAAGCCATCGTCAACTGACGAACGCGATTCGAACAATCCATACGTCGTGCGGCTTCGCGAGCGGCTTGGACCGCTGGCAACAGAAGACCTACAAGTACACCGATGATCGCAATCACCACTAACAATTCCACGAGCGTAAAGGCTCGTTGCCGACGAGCATTGAGGGTCATCAAAAATCTCCTAAAACAAAATCGATAGACAGGTTAAAGAACGTTCAGGAT
>CAYXFO010000768.1:0-1591 GCA_964464255.1 uncultured Pirellula sp. | reverse complement strand
CCCGAGACCCGTCAATTCAAGGCAGAGGATACAACATTTTTAGAAGTGGAATCCGTCAATGCCGGCGAAACCTCGGAAGAGGGAAATGGAACGCCGGAAGCATCCGACGCCCCCCAATCCGACTCCACCAAAGTAAAGCGACCTGAAAAGAAGGGGCCCATCAAGCTCCCGAAAACGAGCTCTGCACCGACGACAAAGAACACCAAGGATGCAGCTGCGGAAACTCTAAAAAAATATTTTGGCGGCCGCTAGTAAACGGGGTAGATCCTCATGCAACTCCGTGACGCTCGCCAACGAATCGGAGGGATTGCCTACGGATTGTTTGCCCTTATCTCAACATCCTTAATGGTAGCTTGCGCTACAGCGCAGCAGCAAACCCTCATTCTCGACAACGGATTTGCCATTGGACCTGGGGCACTTTCGGTTAAGACAGGACTTGATAAACAAGGCTCGGCGGAAAGCAACGAATTCGGCGGCGCTCCCAAAATTGCGGTCATCGATGACGGTCTCAGGTGGACTCATGTCAGTACCAAACGCGCGGACCGACAGCCAGAGGAGACGCCTTCCCCTCTCCGAATTCGTCATCGCATCAACCCCGCCGACGTCTGCCGCAACGATGCGATCATTGAAGGTGGGCTAGGTAGCGCCTATTCAGCGACCCCCTTCGATCCTTTTGGCCGACGCATTTACTCCTTTCAAAACGCAAACAAAAAAATCGTACAAGGGATCACAGAGATCACCCCGTTGTACGCCCGCATCCAGGCACTTGAAGGAAACACGATTCAGACATCGGTCACGTGGGACACACGTGTGGCCCTGTCTGCTATCCCTCCTTTGCAATTGCGAGATATCCTCATGCGTAATGCGGATCCCAACCGTGCGCAGGATTGGCTCGATATTGTTTCGCTATTCATGGAAGCCAAACGATTTGTCGAAGCTCGCGAGATGCTCGTGCGAGCGATAGGTCGATTCCCCGAATTGGAGAAGAGCCGAAATCTTCTCAAGCAGATTGACCAACTCCTTGCCGATCAGATGTTCGAAGCCGTCCTGATAGCGCAAAATGCAGGGCAACACGCGATCGCGGAAAAAATGCTCCGCTCCTTCGACGCCAAAACCGTATCGATCGAGACACGATTGAAGATCGATCGCCGGTTGGATGCTGTGTCCGCCAGCGCCAAAGAATGCGATCAGATCCTGGCTTGGCTGCGCGAGGACTTGGGTCGGATTGCGGATCCAGCAGTTCAGCAAGAGTTGCTCAAAGAAGTCGATGAGATCGCTCGCTATCTGAACTCAGATACTCGCGAGCGATTCGCTGATTACGTCCGTTTGCGAAGCGATCCTGCGTTGAACGCGGAACAAAGAGCGGCTCTCGGCATGGGTGGCTGGTTGTACGGAGCGGGACTCGCTGAACAAAATCTCTCGATCGTTCGATCAGGTTACATCGCGCGACGATTCATTCAGGAATATCTTTCCTCTGCGAGGAGGAATGATCAGCTGATCCAGGAATTAAGCAAGCTCGAGTCCGGAACCCCACGCTACGTTGCTCGCATTCTCGCTAATATGGCACCACCCATCTCCACAGACCCATCGC
>CAYXFO010000767.1:0-1620 GCA_964464255.1 uncultured Pirellula sp. | reverse complement strand
TTGTTGGACCCCCGATCCGTCGGATCGGTCTGATCGGTCGGATCGGTCCGATCGGTCGGATCGGTCGGATCGTTGGCGTTAGCGGCACTGGACGCTGCGGCGCTCGCATGCGGCTTTGCGTGTGGTTTGTTGACGAATACCCCGATCATCCCGATCGCTACCATCGCCATACCGACGAGAAACAGCGGTTTGATCTGTTTGAAAGACTTATTCAAGTAAGACGTCAGTAGCGTGTTCACCACCGGTGCGCCGCCAAAGACGATCGGCATGACGAAGATGGGTTGTGCTTTGAAGGCTAGGGCCATGGACACCCCGAGTGCCCCCAATGCTCCGACCGCGCCGGCGAACAAGGACATAATGGTGCCGCTGATCGACCAGTAACCTGTTTCTCGTTTGCGGTTGAGGAGGGCTACGGGGACCAAGACCGCGATCAGAAAGTAGGCGAGTCCCACGCCGACGAAGGCTCTCAAAGAAGCCCCCAACTCTCCTTGGAAATTGTCCTTATGCTCCATCAGCAAAGTGCCTTTGTGGAGCACGATGCCGTAGATCCCCCAAAAGAACGCGGTCATCGCGGTGAAGGCCAACACGAACGGTAATTTCAGCATGAGATCAGGGTGTTCTATTCTGCGGGGAAATAAGTAGGTACTCTAGCTTCGAATGAAGCTAACGGACGGTCAGCATTCGTTCCAGGGCGACCAGCGACCATCGCGCGACATCCCCCTTGACGACGATGCGATTGACAATCGAGCCGTTGATGATGTTTTCGAGGCTCCAGCACAGGTGGGCCAAATCGATGCGATACATCGTCGCGCACATGCATACCAGGGGTGAGAGGAAATGGATCTCTTGTTCAGGGTGTAGTTTCTTGAGCCGATTCACAAGGTGAAGTTCGGTGCCGATCGCCCACTTGGTTCCCGCTGGAGCCGATTTCACTGTTTCGATAATCTTGCTCGTCGAACCCGATATGTCGGCGATGTCGTTGACCTCTTGTGGGCATTCGGGATGCACGAGGATTTTGATCCCAGGAATCTTTTCACGGAATTGATGAACGTGAGTGGCCTGAAACATCTGGTGTACCGAGCAATGCCCTTTCCACAGGATGACCCGAGAGGCTTGAATCGATTCTGTGGTGTTGCCTCCGAGTTCGTCTTCGTGCGGATTCCAAACGGGCATCTGATCGTTCGTGATCCCCATCTTCAGAGCAGTGTTTCTGCCCAAGTGTTGATCTGGAAAGAAGAAGACTCGCTTTCGCTGTCGGAAGGACCATTCCAGTACAGCCTTCGCGTTGCTGCTGGTGCATACGATGCCACCGTGCTTACCGCAGAAAGCTTTCAGGCTCGCAGCACTATTGATGTAGGTGACTGGAGTGAGATCGGAGGTGTCGATGACTTCGCCGAGTTGCTCCCATGCGGATTCGACTTGACGGATCGCAGCCATGTCCGCCATCGAGCAACCAGCCGCCATGTCGGGCAAGACAACCGTCACACGCTCTCCGCCGCGCGACTCGAGTTTCTCCGGGCGGTTCGCCAGGATGTCAGCGGTCTCAGCCATAAAGTGAACGCCGCAGAAAACGATGTATCGACAGTCGCTGCTGTCGGCTGCCAGACGACTCAGTTGGTA
>CAYXFO010000766.1:0-1637 GCA_964464255.1 uncultured Pirellula sp. | reverse complement strand
GAGCAGGGTAGTATCGATGTTATTACGCTGCGACCGGATGAGTATGCCGCGATGCATGTTGCTCAATAGATTCCTGACAAACGCTGTACCAGTCTAGGGCAGCGTCAATTCCGCGGTAGTTCTTCCAGTCCGTAAATCCAGCCTTCTGAGATTCGATAATTTGCAAGCGGTGTTCCGCTAGCCTTTGACACTGAGCAACCACATCGTTGGGGTCATGCGGATCAAAAAAGAGCATGTCTTTTCCGATTTGCCCAAATTGTTCCCTCAACGATGGAATATCGGAACTCATGATCGGGCAACCCTGCGAAATCGCCTCCATCAAAGGATATGAACCCTGTTCATAGAGAGAAGGGACCACGGTTACAAATGCGTCTCGGTAGAGTGTTAAAAGCTCATCGCGACTGACTTGTCGCAGAATGACAACGTCGTCTTCCAGTTGATGCTTGCGAATCTCTTCGCAGATGTAATCAGGACTTAGGCGAATACCAGTAAAGGCGAGTTTCCAGTTTTTATTTGTCCTGTCTTTGAGTAGCTTAAGCGCTCGAATCAAAAGCGAATGATTCTTGTAGCGGCGAAAAGCAGAAGGATAAAACAAGTAGGGGGCATCCAGACGAACATCGATCTTCTGCGCGCGATCACACTCCGTTTCCAAGCTGCGGTACTCAGCGATATCGTCTGGAACCGCAGCACGAATCACCCGAATCTTATTCTCGGGTAGTTGCAACTGCCCAACCAAATCATTTTCCTTGATGAAATTTGACATGCATGCGGCAATCACAGATTGGTCAGCGACACGCCGAACGATCGCCTTGAACTCCCGAAGCTTGTGCGACTTCATCATCTCCGGGTAGTGATATGGAATCAAATCGTGAATACACACAATCGTCGGCCTTGAGATCGGATGCTCGAATTTGACGTGCGGCAGAATCCATACATCCGCCTGATCCAGAATCCTGGCTACCCTGCGATTCGTTTCCTTGGAAGCAAGTTCAATTCCTCGATCAAGCCAACCGGCGATCAATCCTCCGCTGTAAAATCGCTTCCAACGAAGACGTTTTATTTGTTTGAGAAGAAATCGCTTGAGACGTGGTATGCGAGGAGACTCGACAACCTCGATTTTGCCTACACCCCGAGAAGCCGTCTCCGCCATCAATCCCGAGTCACCGGGGCTGGCGACCAAGAGAACTCGACAGTCCCTAACAGACACCAAGTTCGCGGCTAAATTATGGGCAAATACCCCAATTCCTTCTGAAGGAACCAATGTCTTGCCGTAGTTGCACCAAATCCCAACTCTCATCCCGACTTCCTAAGGTCCTTCCCATTTCGCTCGACTTTGATTTTCAGCGCACCTGTGATATGCCAAACAATCCAAGGAGTCAATCGGGATCATCCGTACAAGCAATGCTATCATTTCAAAGGCCTTTCAAGCTAGTACTGTCACCTGACGAGATAGCTTTCTCGACGATACAGGAATGTTGGGAGCGCAAAGCAGATACCGACCAGGAAGATCAGTGCGAAATGCCAAACAAAACCTCGCATGCCAAGTCGTTTTGACTCGCTGGCCATCCAAATGGTGCAGGCCGTGGCGGTCAGCATCAGATCCCAACTGAAGCCTGAAATCACCCAGGTTGCGAAAG
>CAYXFO010000765.1:250-1644 GCA_964464255.1 uncultured Pirellula sp. | reverse complement strand
CATCTAGACCACCTCCCTGCGTACAGTCAGGAAGCGGAGTCGAAATACCGAACTCCTGCATTGGATCCGGCTGGTGATAAGCGCAAGAAGGAGAAAGACGAACTTCTGAATCCCGAAAAGCTGGATCTCGCAGCGATCGAGGCGTATTACAAAGAAAACCTGCTACCTCGCCTGTTGCAAGCGAATGCAACGTCCATGAACGAAGCTCGCGGAGAGTTGTTCAACGACATCGAAATGATGGAACGCAAAAGCCGCGGCAACCTCAAGATTCTCGAAGACTACAACAAAATGTTGGCTCGCGTTTTGCTCGACATTATCAACGGTAAAGACAAAGACGGCAAGTCAGCCCACCCATCATCGAGAGTTCTGGCTGCGGTGATCGCAGGTCGACTGAATCGTCAACCCGCGAGCAGTCAAAGCGGTGGCTTGCCCGATCCTGAGGGAACCAAGATCCTTTTGCGAGTATTCGTCCCCACGGAAAATGATGGGATGATCGCCTCAGCGCTCACACAGTTGCCGCGACATTGGGTTTGGCAGGGCATGGACGCGGCTACGATGGAATTAGCTCGCAAGAAGTTCGTATCGAATTTGGAGGCATTTATAGCTGCTCAAAAGCCCGCTGCTCGCGGCGAGGAAGAAGAAGCTTATCTGCGAGAGTTGATGATCGAAAACTTGACGATCATCGCCAACGGCGAGTCGGATTCTGCGAAGGCAGCGAAACCTGTTTTGTTATCGCTTATCAAGCCCGCCCTTCAAAAATACAAGTCCGAGTCGGAATGGCTTGTCGAGACCGCAGTGTACAGCTTCGGCCAAATCGCGAAACCGGATCTACCAGCAGATGAGTTGGTCGAGTTCGAAACCAACACCGTCAAGTTTCTTCAAGCGAGCTTGCGATCTTGGAATCGTCGATGCGCCCAAACCACTGCAGCCGCGTCTGGAAATTACCCTGGTGGTATGGGAGGACCGTCGGGAGGTGCCCCAGGAGGCTTAGGACCACCAGGAGGACCGGGAGGTATTTCGGGAGGTGACGAACCGGAGAGTGGAGGAGGCGCGAACCGTCCAGGTGCGCCCTCGCCTCCCAAGCAAAAGAACGCCTTCGACGAACAACCCAAAGAAGTACGCGTGGCGCGGCGCATCCTTCATCAGCGCCTTGAGAAGATTCATCATGGTCTAAACGGCTATGGCAAAGCCAATCCCAAACCACCGACTAAGGGGCTTTTGGTCTCTGCGGGGGAAGACCGCCAAGAAAAACTAAAAGCCGTGATTGACGCTATCGAAGCAGTACAAAAGGCTTTGAACGACGAGAAGGTCAAGGACCTGAATTCACTGGTCAATTCGACACGCCTCTCAATCACTGCGTTGCAAACCGCCTGCGAGGCAATCGTTGGCAGCGA
>CAYXFO010000765.1:0-240 GCA_964464255.1 uncultured Pirellula sp. | reverse complement strand
GACTCTGAGGGAGGAGCCGACGATTCTGGCGCATCAGATCGAGGTTCCGACAGTGGGTTCGGTGACAAGTAAAACCTTCCTCTGCTGGCGATCGCCATGTCCTCCTCGGTGCAAAATGATTCGATCTCTTCGTTAGACACCGAGCGTACTGAGATTCGGGAGGGTGATGTATTCCCCCTCCCGAGAACGCTCGGTCCAGAGGTCTCTTCTCAACTCCGGCCCAACGAAACGGTCCACGAA
>CAYXFO010000764.1:0-1645 GCA_964464255.1 uncultured Pirellula sp. | reverse complement strand
CGACGAGATAAACACCTTCCAAGTCTTCGAACTTATTGTGCGGTCGTTTGTGGAGCATCTGGCCGAGGTTGTGAGCGAGGTTGAAGGTTGCTCCGCGGTAAACGTTGTAGTCATCCCGCCAATGGCGAGGTGTAACGATCTGTTCGTATTCAATGTGCCGCTGGACATCTTCGAGTCCGACTTCACGAAGTCGTTCCAATGTCAGTTTGCGAAAGTTGGCTGTCTGCTGAGAGTCCCACGGTGTCGAGGGACTGAGGTGGGGAACGGGTACCAGAACATAGAGACTGCTCTTGCCAGCAGGAGCGAGGGTAGAATCCGTGACGACGGGGTTCTGTACGTAGAACGATGGATCCCGAGGCAGAACCTTTTCCTCTTCGATCTCTTTGAGATTTGCTTGATAATCTTTGGCGATAGTGATCGTATGGTGCGGCAGATGGTCGTAGACTCGGTTGAGTCCCAGGTACATCATGAAGGTCGAGCAGGAGAAGCGTTTGGTCTCGATTTTTTCATCCGTCCACCGGGATCGCAGCTCGTTCGGGACCAGATTCTGCATAGCGTGAGCGAAGTCTGCATTGACTACGATTGCGTCGACATCGTAGGTACCCCGATCGGTGACCACGCCGACGACTCGTTTGCCTTTCCATTTCATCGAGCGGACCGGCTCATTGAGGCGGATATCGGCTCCGAGTTCGCCAGCGATGCGTCCCATTTCGCGGCTGACCGCACCGCATCCACCGTAGGGATGAAAGACCCCGTACTCGTACTCTAGGAACGATAGGATGGAGAACAGGCTCGGGCAACGGAACGGGGACATGCCCAGATACTTGGCTTGGAAGGAAAAAGCGATGACCAGACGTGGGTCGCGAAAGTAGGACTCGAGTTCACCACCCAGTGACTTCCAGGGCTTGACATAGGGCGTGGCGGCCAAGAGTGCAGGGCTGAGGTAATCGGTCAGACCATTGAAGGGGCTTTCTAGAATTGGCCGGAACTTGGCCAGTTTGGTTCGATTGTGGTCAAGGTACTTTTTTAGTTGGCCGACATCGGGCGGAGATAGCTTGGCGATCTGACGATCCATCGACTCGATGTCGGGTGTGCAATCGAGGTGGCCGCCGACCCCGAAGGCGACGCGATACTGCGGATCGAGACGGACCATCGGGATTTCGCGATCGATGTCCCGGCCGACACTTTGTAGGATCTCCTTGAGAATTCGCGGGTAAAGATAAAAAGTGGGACCGACGTCGAACTTGAATCCGCCTGGTGCCGTAAGCGTCGAGCACCTTCCGCCGACAGCATCTCGAGCTTCCAAGACGGTGACTTCGGCCCCAGCGTGGGCCAGCTGCATTGCGGCGGCCAGCCCTCCAGGGCCAGCTCCCACCACGATCACTTTTTTCCTTGGCATCACGAATTCTTTTCGCTGGCGGTGTTTGAGGATATTATAGCCAGCCTGTTATAGCACGAAGTCAAGCGTTTTTGGGGCCGAAGCCGGGATTTGAGGACTTGTCGAAAAACGGATCTGCGGCTACACTTCGACCCTCGAAACGGTTTCGTATGCTCGTTTTTTGATTCATTTGCACAGTCCCGGTACATCTGCACAGTATGGAATCTTCACAGTACCCTTCACGACGATCCCCGGCAGGCAAGAAAT
>CAYXFO010000763.1:0-1650 GCA_964464255.1 uncultured Pirellula sp. | reverse complement strand
GCAACGCCGCCTCGATGGGCGATCGAGATTGGGTGGTAGGCCCCGTAAAGGATCGGTCTGGCCAAGTCATTGAAGCCGGCATCGAGCAAGTAGAAGGTGTTTTCACCCATCTGCTTGACGGCTCGTATTTCCGCGATCAGGAATCCGCTTTCGGCTACCAGATATCGCCCCGGTTCAATCTCCAGACGAAGTGGATGACCAAAGCGTTGTTCAAGTCGTTTTCGGGTTTGATCCCAGAGAGCGTAATACTGCTCCAAGTCGACATACGATTGTCCTTCACGGTACGGGACGGGCAGCCCTCCTCCGGCGCTGATGGTGGTCAGGGTTCGGCCGATTTGCTCCGCAGTCCGCTCAAGCGACTGGCATACCTGCGAGAGGTGTTCCAAATCGGTACCGGAGCCGATATGCATATGGAGTCCGGTGATGGCTACGTTGTGCATATCGGCGAGACGAAGGCATCGATCGATATCCATGTGCCAGATACCATGCTTGGATTGTGGCCCTCCGGTATTTGTTTTCTGGCTATGGCCGTGTCCGAATCCCGGATTGATTCGGAGAGTGACACTGGCACCTGGAGAAACGGCACCCAGCTGCTCGATCATATCGGGCGAACCGCAATTGACGTGGAGCGATCGCTCGGCGACTAGGTCGAGGGCTTCGCGATCGAATACATCGGCGGTGTAGACGATGCCTGGCGGGTTGCTGTGCGGATCGAAACCGGCTGCCAGCGCGCGTCGAACCTCTCCAGCGCTGACCGCATCGACCACTACTCCCAGCCTGCGCAAGCGGTCGAGGATCGCGATGCTCGAGCAAGCTTTTTGTGCATAGCGAATCGTATCGAACATGCTGAGGTCTTCGACTCGGCGGCGAATCATCTGCATATCGTAGACGTAGCAGGGTGTGCCGAATTGCGAGACGATTTTCTCCACCTCGATCCCAGCAATTTCCGTACGAAGCAGGTCGAAGGAGCTGGCGGCGGCAACAGGCATCGGAACAAAACTCCAGAGGGTTATCAAAAAGGTCGACAGCCGAGAGCTACGGTGAGCGTTGCTCCACGAACGGTTTATTGTTGAGCATGGCGAAGATTCAGGCTAGGACTCTGCCTTTTTTTTGTCTCGCATCGCCTGGGAATAGCGTTCCATGAATCGCTTTTCCTTGGAAGTCAGGGCATCTTTGCCGGACTCATGAATTTTCGCCAAAATGCGATCCGCTTCGCGTGCGTCGAGTTGATCTCGCTCGAATTCCCGATCGCGAATGACCTTGAGCCGTGGGCCCGTAACTTTGCGGCGGATCGTTCCCAAGAGTCCGGCCGGGGATTCGAGCCACGAAAAGTTCCAACGCAGGAAGAAGTACATGAAGGCGAAACCGATCCCGGCTAAGTGCACATCGTAAGCGATTCCATCGCCGGTAAGGGTGAAAAAATTGAGCAAGACGAGTATGACTCCCATGACCCAAGCAGGCATCGGGATGAATAGCAGGAAGACAGTCACCGTCGGGTAATTGAGGATGAATAACATGCTGATGCACAGCACGGCACCCGATGCGCCCAGAACGATCGACTCACCCCCACCGCCAAGAATCGCGTGCTTGATCAACCACAACGCGCCACAGAAAAGAGCACAGATCAGATAAATGCGGTAGAACTCCCGC
>CAYXFO010000762.1:0-1650 GCA_964464255.1 uncultured Pirellula sp. | reverse complement strand
GGTGCGTTTACTTGCTGATCAATACCGGGATCTGTCGAGATATTTCGCGGAAAATGTTCTGCAGGTCCGATGCATTCTTGGCGTGGAAATGCCTGCCGAGCGCCGTTGTCGCGACATCCTTCATGCTCTTTTGGTCGGCTTCGTCCGAAAACGTGACGCTAAAAATCATGATATTGTTTTTCGCGGCTTCTTTCGCAGCATCGACGACACTGCTCCCCGCATTGTTGATTCCATCGGTCATGAGAACCATGATCTTCATTGAGTGCGGTCGAGCCCCCGCGCCTGATAATACGGTCTGACCGGTCTTGATACCGCTGGCAATCGCGGTGCTACCGCCGGGAAACGCTTTGGTGTACTTATCGAGTCCTGCATTGATCTTGGTGTAATCGTAGACCAGCCCGACATCGGCCCCGGAACTGCTCGAGTAGGTCACCAAAGCGACATTCTCCTTCATCGGAGTCTTTCTCATCTCGTTGACGAACAGATCGACGGAACCTGTCAAGTCGCGCCAACGGCATTGCGGCGGAGCGGATTGCCCCCACCACCAATCCGGCTTAGCACTCTTTGGGTTCTTTGATGGGGTTGCTTTCTCATCCGACGCGAAAGCCATCGAGCCCGATCGATCGATGACGAGGCAGATATCCGCCTCGGCTTGATTCACTCGAGATGTGATTGTTGCATCCACGTCCGCAGTCATATTGCCATACGCCATCAGTGACCCGATAGACCCATTGGCGGATCCCTTGACACGCCGAACGTCGACCTGGACCGCGTTCGGGTTGGAACCTCCCGGAGTGAAGGAGTATCTCGTGTTGACCCCTGCACGAGTCGCTTCGCCAAAAACAAAGTCGGAATCGACCAGCGTGAATGGCTTGCCTCCAACAGGGTTGCGTTGCCCTGCGGCTTTACCGGCCTCGATGGCCTTCTTCTGATCCCAGTTGAGTGCGAATTCTCGTCCCGAAGCGCGAGCCGCAGCATCGGCCGCTACATACATTTCAGTGCGGTTGAGTTCGATGTACGCGATATTGATCGCGAATGCGGACATCCCCAGAGTAACTGGGAGCATAACAGCCAGCATTGGCATGATGCTTCCGCGACGGTGTTTCGAGGATCGGTGTTTGGAGGATCGGTTTGGTTTACGATGTTTGTTCATGGTGTGATGTCTCTTTTGGAATGAAGCAAATCGAATGCAACCGCAGAGGACTCGTTGCGTTTCCTAAAACTCCTTCATCATCTCTACCCGTCCGATCATGTTCCGACCTCCGTAGTACAGAATGGGAATCAGGCTGTTGCTGGAGCAGGGGGCTGAAACCTCGATTTGAATAAACGAACCGTAGGGGGCTGCTTGAAAATTCGTCGGTGTGATTTTGATGGTGTAGTCTTTTACTTTGCGACTATCGAGGACGACCTTTGCCGCTTGTTGCACTTGGTCGGCTTTGGTTTGATTGACGATCGCGACACGAGCCGCTTCGTAGGCTGCCATCTCTACGGACTGGCGCAAAAACACCATCCCGCAGGCCTCGATGGTTCCTATCAAGATCGCGACAAAGACCGGAAATATGACTGCGAACTCGACGACTGCCGCTGCGCGGCGGCTTCGAACGCGTCGTCGTACAGCGCGTTTGGATGCAGGCACGGAAACCTCTGACA
>CAYXFO010000761.1:0-1653 GCA_964464255.1 uncultured Pirellula sp. | reverse complement strand
GTCGTATTTCTTCAGCTCGCTCCATCCCACGCTCCGCATTGCGGCCAACCACCGCGATCCGAGCACCGGCTGCTCCAAGCGACGAGGCCATCGCACCACCCAAGCTACCGGTCCCGCCAATCACGACCGCGGTACGGTTCTCTAACTGAAATAGACTTTCTAATCCCATGAGATCACTTGCCCTGGATGCTTATGCGGAATAATCTCGAAAACCGCGGCTAACGCCAAGGCGGCTTGAACATTCATTGGACGTGAACCACCCCCCATTCGCAAGGGGGGCCGCATAAAAGTCGCATAAAAGGTGTCAGGTACCTTTTTCACATTCTTTCTGCCTCAGCATTTTTTGCCCTCCATTTTTTGCCAAACCGACCGAGCAAAGATCTCTGGATGGACCGCGGCAAACATCGCAAGGTTCAGTGCGGTTCCACCCAGGTGCTTGCGCATCTCGGCTAACAAAGAAGGCTTCCACGCGGACGTGCCGCATGTGCTAGTTGCTACTAATCGACACCGAAGGGAGTTAAGCCGGTGATCGGCGATTTCGGAAGATAACGCTTCGTCTCGTTCTCAATCTGATCCGTGCTGTCGCTGACGCGATACTGAAATTCGGTCTCGTTGAACAGAACATTCGTCTTCGGTTCACTAAACTCAATACGAGTTACCAATGCCAAGCCATTGCCTTGGCCCTGTGCCTCGGGATTACGATGAAAGTACTCGATCATGTAGGGGAAATAGGGAAGATTCGCGGATCGACTCAGTGTTAATCGTACCTCGGTTGGCAAGCTAGCTGCCGGATCACCCATGATGCTGTTCTCGTCATCGATCGGTGCAACACCAACAATCTTCGGTGGAACCGTCCGAATGCGACCGACCAGTTGCCATACATCAACCCCCGACAGTTTTCCTCCGACGGCCTTGTACCAGTTGTAGCGATGATAAAGCGCGCGTAGCAGGTCCGCTTGACCACCTACCGCCAAAACTAGGTTCACTTCGGGGCGAGGATCGGAAACCTTCATGGCATAAGAAACGCTTTCGCGGACCTGACGCAGATTCACTTTGCGTGGCGGCTCATCCATGCCCCCCTGCGTCCACATCAGCTCGCCATCAGAAACCTGCAATAGATCAAAGGCTGTCTCGCCAACCGTGACTCGGACACTGTATCGAAACTGGCCCGTTCCTTGACCCATACTCTTAAAGTCTCCTACCACGATGCACTGTTGTCCGAACGCTTTGGTGCTTTGTTGCACTTTGCATGCGATCGGAGGCCCCCAAACCGTCTGTCGTATCGCTGCCAGTACGAGGAGATTCGGGTCCGTGGTCACGACCGTAATGTCGCCGTTTCTGCTCTCCTGTTGTTTGCTTGCAATCTGGGTTCTTTCGAACAATTGTGCATGCAGCATTGCTTGTCCCGACAAGAGTGTCAGCATCGTAATGGTGATTCGAAGGGCCATGGGCTTCAGACCATGGCAATGCGAGGATACTGCTCGTCTCCATAGCGACACTCGATGCATTCCTCTGTTCTTTGAGGGGTTGCGCGTCGCAATGATCCAAGTGCTATCAAACTCTTTATGACATCGCATGGTGGAGTTATGCGGGTTTTATCAAAGAAACCAAATGCAACGTGCCGAACATAGTTTTAAGGACGCGCGGGATTGT
>CAYXFO010000760.1:0-1666 GCA_964464255.1 uncultured Pirellula sp. | reverse complement strand
CGATGAATTTGTTGTTGATTGCTTGAAGGATTTGCGCTTGGCGGTATTCCGTTTGAAGTTTTTCCCGGAGCGCAAGTTTTTGGGTCTCGTCGGGTTTGATACTCGCGCCCCGCATCGACTCGAGAATAGGGCGAAGGTATGTGTTGGTTTCCGCGAACGTGCTTGAAGCCAGCTGCAACGAGGCTCGCGCCTGCTCTCGCAACTCGGCTGATTTGGCCGCTCCTCCTTCATTTGACGCTTCTTGCTTGGCTTGATCGAGGAACTGTCCGCCGCGAGCCATGTACATATCGGCCAGCTTCAACATGGTTTCCGCCCGGCGCGGATGGTCTGGCCAGGCAGCAAGAAAATCCTTGAAGCCTTTCTCGATCGCTGCAAGCTTTTCGGCAAGTGCTTTCTCGTTGCGGACATCCTTGAGGGACAATTGCAACAGCAGGATCCGCTCCAAGTCGACTTCACTCCGCATCGAAGATGGCAGTCGCTCGCGCTTAACGCTAATGTCTAGGTATTTGAGCGCCTGATCGTAAAGTCCCTCTTCCTTGAGCCGCTCCAAAAACTTGGATGCTGGCTCATCGGCGGATACCATAGGAGAGGAGTAACCTATCCAGCAGGCCATACCAACGGCAATGGATCCAAGGAAGGCGATGGAACCAAAGAAGCGGACGAGTTGAGAAGCGACTGCGTTCATTTTCATGTGTTCACCCAGATGAGTCGCCTATAGTATAGCGGAGTCTTGCACGTTCGTAGAGAGTCCTTTCACAGGAACCCATAGGTTATGGCAGCACGACGACGGGAACGCTGGTATTCGATAGAAGGCCAACGCCGCATCCATCGCTCGGCCCTGGAGTCCACCAAGGGACCAAGGCATTTGATTTCTCTCGTGGTTTTGCTCGCTTTGACCCTCATCGCCATGCGCCAGGTTTCAGATCCAAAACGGGTCGGAAGGGTAGCATCAGCCGTCGGATTGCTCCCTTCTCAGACGACCGAAGGACCTGCCTCGGAGGAGAAAGTCGCGCGGACGCTCGTCAGCGCGGACGACGAGATCGAGTCCCAGGCTCAGATCCTATACCACCTGCTCGATGGGGCCCCGACCAGCGTCGTCTCCCATTTGGCATTCGAGTATCTGATCGCACCCGATTCCCAACTCACTCCAAGCGAACTGAGCGTTAAGGATTCAAAGGACCGGGCCGAATGGCTGGATTCATCCAAGAAGCAAATCCTTCGATGGACGGAACTTACGGAGTCGGTGTCGCGCGAGCACTCGCAATTGTCGAAGCTCGGAGAACTGCTCGATCAACTTTCGGAGCCTATCGTCGCTCGGGATGGTGACGCCGCAGTCTCCCTTCAAGCCTTTCACGTGGCGCTCGATCGGGTATTGCTGTCCCAGTTGTCAGACAATACACCATGGCGTTCGAGCGATCGCATTCCGTTGATGCGATTGACCCAACGCGCGGTCGACATCGGTGGGGCCATTGCAAAAGGAGAGCTGGCCCCGGAAATCCTCCCCACCATCTCGATCCCTCAGGTGATGGGGGACACCGATTCCCTGCGAGGTCGAACAGTACGGATAGCCGGCCGAATCGCCCTGGTCGATCAAGCCGCTTCCCTGACAGTCGCCGATCCTCGCATCAGCGATTACGGTGTGCTCTGGCTCCGCCCCGACGACGGC
>CAYXFO010000759.1:0-1680 GCA_964464255.1 uncultured Pirellula sp. | reverse complement strand
CCTTCGCGAACACCTCGACTTCGGCCAGGGAAAGAATCTTGTTGGAACCTGGCAACTCGACTCGCACATAGCGTCCGCTGAGCTTCGTCCCCTCGGGAGGCAGCAACGTAGCTCTCAACTCGGTGAGCACAAAATTCCCGTTGTTCCAACCTGGCCCTCTGTTCGGCAGGCGATCATCGGCCAACGTTTCCAAACTGATCGCAGCAATTTGCGATGTGCCACCCGCCCTGATACTTGCCAAATCCAGATCGACATGAAAGTTGTCTTTACCCGCACCCGAGGCGATGCTAACGATATCGGTAGCTGGATCGATCGTCATGGTTACGCCAGCTTCACTTGTGGCCGACACCACTTTGGGGATCGACCATGCGGGCTTCCTCGGCAAACTACTCTCCAGAGCCTTTAGTGATGCTTCCAATTCGGGTGTCATCGTATCGAGAATCTTGACATCGGCCGCGATTTGTTCATGAAGCGTTGCACGGCGTTTGAGTTGCTCGTCCGTCCAGAATTCGTACAACGGTGATTCATCGCCACGGTCTGCGTCTTCCGTGTTGTTGAAAATGGCAAACGTCTGGAAATATTCCTGTTGACTGATTGGGTCATACTTGTGGCTGTGGCACTGGGCGCATGCCATCGTCGTGCCCATCCAAACAGCATACGTGGTGTTCACACGATCCACGACCGCTACGTTGCGAAACTCCTCATCGTTGGTTCCACCTTCATTGTTTGTTAGAGTGTTGCGATGAAACGCAGTGGCGATTAGTTGCTCTGCAGAAGGACTGGGGAGCATATCGCCGGCCAGTTGTTCGATCGTAAATTGATCGAAGGGCAAGTTGCGGTTGAAAGCTCCGATCACATAATCGCGATACGCCCAAATGGTCCGCGCGGGATCGTCGGCGTAGCCTGATGAGTCCGCGTACCTCGCCATGTCGAGCCACATTCTCGCCCAATGTTCGCCATAGGATTCCTTTTCTAAAAATCGATCCACCATTTTTTCATAAGCATCGCTCGCAGTGTCTTCGACGTACTGTTTGATTTCTTCCTGGCTTGGAGGCAGGCCGGTGACATCCAGAGCGACTCGGCGGATGAGTGCGTAACGATCCGCTTCCGGTTGCGGCGTGAGCCCCTCGCGCCGCAGTCGTTCCAGGACAAAGTGATCCAAGGGACTTTTCGCCCGATTCTTTTCCAGATCGGAGGTCAACTCGGGCAGGGCAGGCCGCACGGGCGCACGATAAGACCAGTGGATCGCGTAAGGGGCGTTCTCTCGAACCCAACGCTCCAGCAACGCGATCTCAGTATCGTTCAGCTTGAGCCCCGTTTCCGGAGGAGGCATGAGCGTCGAGGGATCCTGCGTCTTGATTCGCAAGATCAGTTCGCTCTGCTCTGGCTTTCCAGGGACGACCGCGAAGTGACCACCTAAGTCTTCAACGATTCCTTCCGGGTTATCGAGCCTTAACCCGGATTCGCCACCACCCTGGCGCTCCTTTTCATCGGGACCATGACAACGAAAACATCGATTGGAGAGAATCGGCCGGATATCGCGATTGAAATCAAGAGTCTTCGGGGCAGGCGTTTCGCCAGAGGCCATCGAAGCGGGGATTGTCGAGACGATCATCGCCAACAATGCACTGGATAAGACTTGGGTCCGTTGCATGCCAAACTCGGGGCGGGGGTGGGAGG
>CAYXFO010000758.1:0-1684 GCA_964464255.1 uncultured Pirellula sp. | reverse complement strand
CAATTCGCGGATAGGTTCGTGATCGACCAGGAATTGAGGTCGGCCTGTCGGGTCGACGATGGTCGTCGCGGAGACATTGATCCCGAGGTTGTGATAGAGAGTGGCGATGATTTCCTGCATGTGGACTGGTCGTTCCTTGGCATATTCGCCGAGTCGGTTGGTCGCGCCGATCGCTTGGCCGGTTCGCATGCCGCCACCGGCGAGGTAGGCGCAGCTGACTTGTGCCCAGTGATCGCGACCTGCACCGTTGTTGATTTTGGGAGTGCGTCCGAATTCGCCCCAGACGACGATCGTCACATCGTCGAGCATGCCGCGTACTTCGAGGTCATCGATCAGAGCGCTCAGGCATTGATCCAGTTTCGTACCGTGATCGCGGACCAGGTCAAAGTTTTGGCCGTGCGAATCCCATCGGCCGTAGCTGAGGCTCACCACGCGCACGCCTGCTTCGATCAACCGGCGAGCGATCAGCAGATGATCGTTGCAGGTTGGGGCACCGTCGTATTGGTACTTGTAAGGTTTGCCATCGCCGTAGCGCTCGACGATCTTTGGGTCTTCTTTGCTCAGGTCGAGGGCATCGAGCAGTTTGCTGCTGGTCAGCACATCGAGTGCCCTTTGTTCAAAGGCATCCATACCGGCCATGATGCCGCTGGTATCGATATCGCGTCGCATGGTATCGAGGCTGGTCAGCAATCGACGTCGATCTTGCAATCGGTCGAGGCTGATGTTGTGCAGCTTCATATTCTCCATGCCGGGGCCATCGGGCTTGAAGGGAGAGTAGGCCGCGCCGAGGAATCCAGCGTCTCCCGAGTGGGACCAGGGAACGTGGGAGGTGCGGGCCGCGAGTCCGACGAAGGGTGGGACCGCAGGGTCGACCGTGCCTTGCAGTTTGGCCATGGCCGATCCGATCGAGGGTCGACCTCCGAGCGCCTTGAGATCGTCCGGGAACCAACCGCTCATGCATTGGTTCGATTCGTGACGATCCTTGCATCCGACGACAGATCGGATGACGACCGCTTTATCCATGCGTTGGGCCAGTTGCGGAAAGACTTCGCAGATTTGGATGCCGGGGACGTTGGTTGCGATGGGGCTGAACTCACCGCGGATTTCGGCGGGAGCATCGGTTTTGATTTCCCACATATCTTGATGGGGAGGACCACCGCCGAGGAATATGTTGATCAGACCTTTGTGCGAGTTCCGTTTCCCGGCCGCATCTTCGGCTCGAAGCAGATCGGAGAGGGCAAAGCCACCCATCCCGAAGCAGAGCGAGCCAATCGACAAGAAGCTGCGGCGCGACAGTCCGCTGCACAATCGATCCGAACCACCCAGTAAATGGAGCATGGTGCGATTCCGGCATTTGGAGGTTAGTGGCGGGAGACAGGACGCGATGAAGACATTGTATCCATCAGCCTATCCGGTGGTGAGTGCGGCCGAGGAGAGTCAGGCGCGGGCTACCCGCCGCCCGAATCATTCAGCCGACTAATATTATGATCTTAGAAGTAGTTCGGACGCAAGTCCGGGGCATCGTGACTTTCGTTGGATTTCCCGGGTTAGAAAGTCTGGAAAGGGGTAGGGGATGTAGGGGTTTTCGGTTGTTGGTTGTTGGTGGAACGACGCTCCGCGTCGTTGAGGTTTCATTAGCCGAACTGGCGCATAGTAGAGCCGCTGTCCCCAGCTGCTCCGACTT
>CAYXFO010000757.1:0-1690 GCA_964464255.1 uncultured Pirellula sp. | reverse complement strand
ACCAAAAAAACTCCGGACTGCTCCGTCCATCGTTTCGACGCAGGCGGCACGCCTGTGGTTGTCTGCGGCTTCCCAAGCTCGCTCAAATCGGGTGAGGCGTCTACCCAGTTCAAAACGCATAGATTCCATCTGCCCCAAGGCATTCCCGGACATTACAAAACCGACAAAGAGGCTCGCAAGAAGGGATAAGCGTCGACGAACATGGAGATAAGAGAGGAGGGTCAACATATTCGGCTCCGGGTTTAACAAAAATCTTTTCGTCTATTCACCAAAAACATTCCAGATTGGATACATTATCAGGTGCACACACAACCCATAGTTCCCCCGAATCTTTTCCATCCGGTGCGTTGCAAGGATGTTTGGGCGGGTACAGAGTATGAAACATCGAAGTGATAGCCGTACTCGTGCATCGAATTCGGTCCGGCGAAGGATTTTGCGATTCGATGTACTAGAGGACCGTCGGCTGTTTGCCGGTATGGATGCAAACCTTCGGGTCTTGGTTTTTGACGATCCGTTATCGGTTCGGACGCCGAATTCGTCGACTTCCCCAGCGGCCGAACGGGTCGTTTACGTCGACTTGAATCGCGACGGCAACTTTCAATCGCAGGAGCCATGGTCCGTTACAGACCAGCAAGGACTTGCCACGTTTAGTGGGCTTACCTTTGGCGACTATTCGATTCGCCTACTTAGCCAAAAATCCGTTGTTGAGACAACTTCCTCTGAGCCAGCACAGTTAGGAGCATGGTCAAAGGACCTTGGTGTCCGCCAGGGGCTTGATTGGGAATCCGATACAGTTGGCTGGTTCGCAGGCCCACAATCCATTCAGCGGTGGGACCTCTCCAGAGAAGAATTGCTAACAGAGATCGATTTGGGGGCGGAAATCGTTTCGGCCACTGTGTTGGACGCTTCAAGCGTCCTCGCACTTACCCGAACTGCATCTGGCTCCCAGTTGTTGAAAGTGAATCGTCAGGCGGGGGATTTCCAGACACTCGTCAACCGGATAGGAGATATTCATTCGTTTGCGATAACCACTGACAGTATCGTTTATATAGCATCGAGCTCGCAGGGGTATGGACTCTACAGCACACCGATAAGAAGTGATTCGTTTGGTTTTCGTCAAGATCGGCCTGCGATGCCTGTGATTGGCGGCTTGAGCAGCCAAGGAACCACAGTTCACTCGATTGGGCCACGCGACATTGTGCTGATTGAAAGACTCGACACGGAAACCCGCATTTCATCTTGGCAACTGAGGGGCGCCGAGTGGCAGTTGGTGGCCGAACGAATGCTCAACGATGAAGTGCGATTCTCAAGTAGCCTTGCTGATTCGAATCGCTTCGTGGTTGAGGTCTCAGGGGGGTTGGCCGTTCTTAACAACACTTCGGGACTTCCCGTATTGGAAATGATTGAGCAGGCCGCTGGTCCGGTAGCCTTCGATCCCAGCCGCAATGTTTTGTTGACTCAGTCCAGAGCAAGACACGGTATCATCTCTGCTTGGTCCACCAGCGATTGGAATCATCTTTACGATGTTCCAGTCTCGAATTCTTCCATGAGAGCCCAGGCGACATCTTCGGGGTTATCATTGGGCTACCTGAACGATCATGCGATCTTGGTGGCTGATGGCAAGGTGTACGGTAGGGGGGCCTGCGATATGAAGGGCGGGTTGGCGGCGATGGTCTACAGCGTCAAGGCG
>CAYXFO010000756.1:0-1695 GCA_964464255.1 uncultured Pirellula sp. | reverse complement strand
CCCCATGGGAATCGAAATCGATCGATGCTGCCGCTGCTCGATGTGCCCCCGACCTGACTCTCCAATTCCAGAAGCACGAAATCCAGATTGCACGAACGCTGCAAATGCCAACCAGCACTTAAGCCTGCGATCCCGCCCCCGACAATCACGACTGGGATGTCGAACCACTCTCGGATCGAAGGAATCGAGATAGGCCGCTCGCGCAGTCGATGGCCTGTCGCGAAATCGGGGCTGAACAACTTACCTTGGATCGACCCCATCTCCGATGACGAACAGCCTGCGATGGTTGCCGCCGAAACCCCCAGCAGTCCGCCGATCAATTCGCGGCGACTAATCGTAGCCATGCCACTCCTCATCGTAATAGCGCACCAAGACTTGGTTGTCCAAACGATTGACCTCCGAGTCGAGGCGGGGAATATCCTGAGGTAACACGAACAGATGCTGCAAATTGCTGTTGCTCAGAAACCTCAGTTGATCGGCTGCGAGCGGGATTTGGAACCCTTCGACGTGCGGTTCGGTCAAGCTCGCAAGCGCGTAACCCCAGATGCCAAACGACGGGACGGTGGTGTGGAACGGTCGCACATGGTAACCGACCGATTCCAAAGTCCGAACAATGCACCAATAGGACTTGGGGGCGACCAGCGGCGAGGTGCATTGGATGCTCACCAGCGAGTCCGGATGGAGTTTGGCCTTCAATTTTCGAAAGAAGTGGCTGGTGTAGAGTTTTCCAACCGAAAAATTTCCTGGGTCCGGAAAATCGATGATCACTGCATCAAAGGGTTCGTCGGTATCGTTGATCCAGACAAACGCATCTTGGTTATGAACCCTGACCCGGGGATCGAGCAGCGCGGATTGATTCAGCTTGAGCAACGGAGGAAAGCTCTTCGATAACTGGGTCATCGAAGGGTCCAGATCGACCAGTAGGACTTCCTTTACGCTCGGGTACTTGAGAATCTCTCGAACGGCAAGCCCGTCTCCTCCTCCCATGACCAGCACGCGTTGGGGGACGCGTGAACCGAGCATCGCCGGATGCACGAGTGCTTCATGATAGCGATACTCGTCGACTGAGTTGAATTGCAAATGGCCGTTGAGGAACAGTTGGAAACCGCCTCGTTTGTTCGTGATTGCGATGCGTTGATACGGCGAGTGCACGGTATGGATGACGTTCCCCCCTAGGGAACTTTCCTCCGCCAACAGCGTCAATTGGTCCGCTTTGAGCAATCCGACTCCCAAGAGCGCCAGCACGATCGCTGATCGCCAACGCAGGCTCGACACATGCCGTGGTGTCAGTAAAGGGAACAGCAAGAAGGTACTCCACAAACCAACGCATGCATTTAGAGCGCCGAAGACGAGCGAGGTACGGACCAACCCGAGGTAGGGAACAAAGAACAGTGGGAACAGGAGCGACGCGATCAACGCTCCAACGTAATCAAACGCCAGGACTTGGGAGACCAAGTCGCTGAAATCGAGATGCTCCTTCAGGATCCGCATCAACAACGGCAATTCGAGCCCTACGAAGACGCCGATCGCAAAAACGATTCCGAGCAGCAGCGGGCGAAACCAATCGACGTAGGGAAAGGCGATGAACAGAAGCGGAGCGGAGACACCCCCCAAGAAAGCGAGCGCCAGCTCGACCTCAATAAATGTTCGAGCGAGTTGATGACTCATTGAATCAGGATTGTTAGGGTCCCATTT
>CAYXFO010000755.1:0-1696 GCA_964464255.1 uncultured Pirellula sp. | reverse complement strand
CAATGGCGACACACAAGGTATATGCCATGCTTGGCAAGGAATCACTTTGGGAGACAACCCTGAGATGCCGCGATCTGTTTCAGCAGGCGAATCTACCCTATTCCATTTGCGGAGGTGTTGCGGTGTGTCTTCATGGATATCAGCGGAATACGACCGACTTGGATATGATCATTCGATCGGAGGATTCCGCTCGAGCCAAGAGTCTTCTCATGGACGCTGGTTTTCGTTGGGATGAAGTAAATCGCGAGTTTTGCGGACCCAGTGGTGTCGTCTTGCAGTTTCTCCTTTCCGGATCCAAGGCTGGGAAAGATTCGGAAGTCACGATTCCTGAACCCTTGGGCGAAGCGAACGTAGAGGAGCGAGAAGGCGTTTTGGTAGTCAAGCTATCGCGATTGATCGAGATGAAAATAGCCTGTGGGATGGGAAGTCTACGTCGTACTCACAAAGACTTCGCCGATGTTGTGGAGTTGATCAACGTTCGCAAGCTCGACAAATCCTTCGTTCGTTTTTTGCACAAATCGGTTCAAGACACGTTTCGATCGCTTGTGGACTGCGCTTCGGCCGAGGATTGAAAGTTTGCCATACAAGATCGTGGCTTTTGAAAGGTCCCATCGCCCCTTTTGCGAAAATCGCCTGCTTGGACAGGCATTATGCTCTTAAGCTAGCCAATGCATGGCACGGGCTTACAGTGCCTGTCCCAGTTTGATTGTGCCTGTCTAAGTTTGATTGCACAGAAGTGCCTCGGTCGAAATCCGCCGGCGTGCAATGCCTGTCCTAGTTGGCTCCTTTAGGGGTGTTTGAGGATACTCTGCCGCTTGCTGGTCTGAATTGAAACCGTACCATCGTTTGAGTTCTTGCCAGTCGCCCTGGCTTCCCTTTCCCTTTCCTTTGCCACCGGGCCAACTCTGGTAATCGAGGACGGGAGCGTCGTTGTAGATCACGCTGACGCGATCGGGATGGGTCGCCGCATAACGGTGAGCGTAGAGACCTCCGCGGCTGATCCCAATCAGAACAGGTTGGGGGTGGAATCCACGGCGGACTAGCATTTGGTGGAACGCATCGAGCTTTTCGATTGCTTGGGGAGCACCGAAGCTATTCCCAACGGAAAGGAAAACGTGGTAGTAGCCCCGGCTAACGAGCATGGGGGCAGCGCACCGCTGCGTGAATGCGTCTGGGAACATCATGCACCATGAGAATCGACCGTCCGCTCGCGGCGTTTCCGGTTCGACGACCCAGGCTTCAGCGCCGTCAAAAGTGAATTTGTGGCGTTTGAAGCCGTGCCATGAATCGATGGTCTCCCCATCGAAGGTCGAGTCAACCTTGAAGGGTGAAGCGACCGTGGTGGCAGGCTCTTGGCTCAAGGCTTGGTCGTTTAACAAGAGCTTGGTAAACGGATGCACAACCGACGCCAAGGCGCAGCAAGCAATGACTCGAACGGTGACGGTTCGAATGAAAATGTCGAGGTGGATGGAATGTGTCATGGCGAGAAAGGTGGAATGCTATCGGATCGATGCGGATCTTTGGACAGGAACTACATTGTATGCTAGCAAATGTATTGCAATGAACGTGCAGTGCCTGTCCCAGTTTGCTTGCCAGTTTGCTTGCCAGTTTGCTTTCGCCTTTCATTTTTCGTCCTCCATTTTTTGCCAGACTGTTTTATCTGTACGACGGACTTCCCATTCGACTTCCCAGCCCG
>CAYXFO010000754.1:0-1699 GCA_964464255.1 uncultured Pirellula sp. | reverse complement strand
GTTCTACTCCCGGTATCTAGGGGTCGATTTCCAAGAATACACGGGCCCGACTACGCCTGGAATCTTCAACGTCATTGTCGGCGATATGATCCCGATACGGACGTTGATCAGTGGTCCGGGTGATGTTCTCGGAGCAGCTGGCCAGGTTCCCAATCCCGACAACCCCATGCAACAATGGGACATGGTGATCCTCGACAACAGCGAACCTTGGGACAATGCGTTCGGGTTTGGGGTCTCCCAAAAGCCGCTCGGAGCGGAAACGGTACCGTCAGGACCAGCCCAACAAGGGCCGTTCAGCTTCTTCAATACCGCGATGCACGAGATCGGGCATTTGCTCGGATTCGACCATACTTTTGATCTGCCAGCCGGTACGATCATGGGAAGCGACAGCAACGGTGGAACAACCAACACGACCGGTGGCATCGTCGGTACGCGACTGAATTCCCCCTCGAATCCGCTCGAGCAGATCTTCCCGGGGACCATCGACCAGATTCACGGCCAGCATCTTTTGAGGCCGGACAATCGAGACGTCGACCTCTATCGGTTTGTGATCGCACCGAATACCAGTGGGCAAGTTCGCTTGGAAACCGTCGCGGAGAGACTCAACGATTCGAGCAATCTCGACACCCACCTGACACTCCTCCGACGTGATGCCGCGACAGGCGAGCTGTCGATTGTGGCTGCGAACAACAACTATTTCAGCCAAGACTCGTTCATCGATGTTCCTCTCTCTGCGGGCGAGTATTTCGTCTCGGTCACCGGCAAGGGGAACGAAGATAACAACCCGAGAGTTCGGGATACCGGCAGTGGCGCGACAAGCCAAGGGCGTTATCAACTCCGTTTTGAATTCAAGGCGACCAACGCGAGAGGCATTGCTGAACAAACCTCCACGTCCAACGCCATCGGGAGCGCTCTCGACGGTGACGGCGATGGTATCGCGGGTGGTGATTTCAACTTCTGGTTCCGCGCTGTGAGCGGTTACGGTGAGATGTCGGCATCTCCGCGTACGCTGGTTGTTGATAAGTCTTACACGGGATTGACCAGCGACGGCACACTCCTCCAGCCCTACAAGACCATCTCCGAAGCCATCAGCAAGGCTGCTCGCGGCGACATCATTCGACTGACTGGGGTTGAGGCAGCGAAGACCAACCCGACCTCCGTTAAGGCCTATGAAATTGGAACAGGCGATTTTGGCGTGCTGTCCGACGGAGATCGATTGGAAGTCCCGAAGGACGTCACCTTGATGATCGACGCTGGCTCCATCCTGAAGTTTGGAAACTCCCGTCTCCTCGTCGGTAGCGATGGGACAGTGGATCGTTCGGGGGCAGCCGTTCAAGTGCTTGGAACTCCGCAATTGCCGGTCTACTTTACTTCCTACACCGATCAGTCTCTCGGCGAAAATACCAATGTTCTCATTACCGTTCCCAAGCCGGGTGATTGGGGGGGCATCGAGATTCGTAACGACTTCGATCGTTCGCAAGGTCGTTTT
Source organism: uncultured Pirellula sp. (assembly GCA_964464255.1). GTDB lineage: Bacteria > Planctomycetota > Planctomycetia > Pirellulales > Pirellulaceae > JBKCUI01. Next base: position 210 of record CAYXFO010000754.1, on the reverse strand, counting down.
GATTGGGAACGTGAAGGTATCTTTTTGAATACGATCTCGAACGCTGAAATGACGTTCGGTGGTGGTTTGGTCGGTGCAGGTGCTCAGGCCAAAGTGACCAGTCCGATCGAATTGGCCGAGTCTCGCCCATTGATTTTAGGGAACACCATTACCCGAAGCGCCGACTCCGCAATCAGCGCCGATCCAAACAGCTTTGAGGAGACCCTATTC
>CAYXFO010000753.1:0-1707 GCA_964464255.1 uncultured Pirellula sp. | reverse complement strand
GAGATACCAACCAGCACCCGTCTTTTGTCCATAGCGGCCCCGTTCATAAAGGATATCCGCGACCAAGGGCTGTCGAACGTCCTTGGGAATGAGATGGCGTATTTCATTTTTGATGCGCCAGCCGACATCCAGGCCTGCCAAATCGGCGACAGCCAAAGGTCCGAGAGCCATGCCAAACGCAACCATCGCTGCATCGACTTCTTCGACTCTCGCTCCTTCCTCAAGCAAGAACTGGGCTTCGCGAAGATAAGGTTCGAACATCCGGTTGCCGACAAAACCATGGCAGTTGCCGACGAGCACTCCCACTTTCGCGATCGTTTTCGCGATGGCCATCGAAGTTGCGATGACTTGCGGACTCGTCTCCTTGCCTCGCACGATTTCAAGAAGGCGCATCACGTTGGCGGGGCTGAAGAAATGATGGCCGATCACTTGTTGCGGCCGACTGGTCGCCGCAGCAATTTGGTCGATATCGAGCGTTGAGGTATTGGATGCAAGAATCGCGTCCGGTCGAGTCGCTTTGTCGAGTTCGGCGAAAACCTTCTTCTTGAGTTCCATCCCTTCGAAGACTGCTTCGACGACGATATCCACTTCCTGGAATCGATCATAGGAGAGTGTCGGATGAATCAATGCCATGCGCTGCTCCATTTGCTCTTCGGTCAAGCGACCTCTCTGAACCGTGGCCGCATAATTCTTCCGAATCGTAGCGAGCCCCTTATCCAGCATCTCTTGAGTGGTTTCCTTGAGCAGGACCGGAATAAGGGCATTGGCGTAGTTCATAGCGATTCCGCCTCCCATCGTACCCGCACCAACCACTGCAGCCATGCGAATGGGAAGCAACGGGGTGTTCTTGTCGATCCCTGGAACCTTACCGACGATGCGTTCGCCGAAGAAGGCATGGATCAACGCTTTCGATTGCTCGGAGAACATGCATTCCATGAAAATCTGACCTTCGCGTTGGATTCCCTCGGCAAAGGGGAGCAGAGCTGCCTCGACGGCTTCGAGGGCTTTGACAGGAGCGGTCAGTCCTCGCGATCGCTTTGCCACGCCACCCTTCAACGCTGCAAACGCTTGCGGGTCGCATGGAGGAACCGCGAGCTCACGGGTCTTTCGATGCGTTTGGCTTCGCTCGGCTACATCTCGGGCGAAAGCGATAGCACCTTCCAGCAAATCCCCTTCGATGATCCGATCGACGATACCCACTTGAAGGGCTTCCGTCGCCGTGATCGGCTCTCCGCTGGCACACATCTCCGCCGCTTTGATCATACCCGCTAATCGAGGTAAGCGTTGCGTGCCACCCGCACCCGGAATCAATCCGAGTTTCACTTCAGGCAAACCAACTCTTGCCGACGCGAACGCGACGCGATACTGACAGCACAGCGCAACTTCGAATCCCCCTCCCAAGGCCGTCCCGTGGATGGCGGCGATCACAGGCTTGGACGAGTCCTCGAGGGTAGTGAATACGGAGAGTAGAGCCGGATCACCTTCTCGCTTCTCACCGGAAGTCATCTTGCTCAGCTCATTGATATCCGCACCTGCAATAAACGTGCGGCCGCCACCGATGAGAACGATCGCTTTGACGGTTGGGTCAGCGCAGAACGCTTTTACCCCATTTTCGATTCCTGAGGGGACGCCAGGACTCAAGGCATTGACGGGCGGATTGTTGACCGTGATGATGCCTACGTCTCCAACACGGGCCAGGGATACTAA
>CAYXFO010000752.1:0-1712 GCA_964464255.1 uncultured Pirellula sp. | reverse complement strand
TTGACACCCTGCGTGGGAGAATCGATTGGTACCGGGATAAACCGCTCCACTTGGTCGATATCGCACTTGAGCATCGCATCCAAGCTTCGTCCGTCGAGACTCACTAGCGGACTGAACATCATGCGATAGCCCTCCTGGATTTCTTCGTACTTGGGTGTCACGGGTGGCCATGGACTGGCTGTATTCGGCGCATACTCCTTGAGATAACTCCGGGATCGCAGTTGATCCACTTTCTGAGATTGCCCCTGTACCGTAACAACATCCACCGTCTGAAGTTCCCTCACATCGGGTCGCTGACGAAGTTGGGCTCCGAAGATCGCTGAATTCTCTTTAGACATTACCCAAGCCTGCAGCCCAGGTGTTTGTGCCTCCACCGATCGCATCAATGGCAACGCCTTACCTCGCCATGTTGGATTGCCAATCGAGATCAATCGCAGGGAGAAAACCTGCGGCTCTTGGTTGCCATTTACAAAACGTTCGTAGATCTGTGCTACCAACTGATGCATACCTGCCGTGTGATACACTCGCAATGTGGAGCGATCGGCGGTCAAAATCCCGACCGGTTCTTGAAACCAAACGTCGCTGCCCGTTTCGCGAATGATCCAATCAATAATGGCTTGCTGCGGCCGATCCACATTCCTCAAGTTTTGAGTATATGGACGTATGTCGTACTCGACCCAATACTGACCGCTGGTGGTCGGCAATTCCATCCGGTCTTGCCGCTGGATTCTTGCAAGACCAGTACCTAACTGTGTGTCTGGCGGTTGTCCGCTTGATGAAGGACCGAGCGTTGCCGATGCAGTAGGCGGGAGTTGACCAGCGGAACGCAAGCTGTCGAGACTCGGAACAGGTGGCACACTGGCTGGAGATGAATCCTGAGCGTCAGCTACCCCTGAGCCGAACGCGAAGAACACAATCAGCAGAATCCCAGAGAAAACCGATTCGAAGTTTCGCGAACAAGCCATCAGTCGTTCTCCCCGTTTACTTTCTGCAAATATCTTCTTGGCAGAGAGTATTAGCGAATCGGAATCGCGGAGAGCAAGACGGGAAATGTCTACTCTGTGATCTGGTTCTGTACGGGGCTCGGCTTCTTGTTTTGCTGGCTTACCGCCTGCTGAGAGGTGGCAGAGACCCATATATTTCGAAAAACCACTGGATTGCTGTGATCTTGGAGAAACAACGGTCCCGGCTCCTTGGATTCGTCGGAAACCCCTCCAGGAGTGCCACGCGGTAATTCCAAATCGTCGTGAATCAAAACACCATTGTGCCTAATGGTTATGCGAGCATTCTTGGTCTTCTTGCCTTCGCCATCGAACTCGGGTGCAGAGAAATCGATGTCGTAGGTCTGCCACGAAAGCGGTGGGTAACACATGTTCAATCGTGGTTGAGCGATCTGATAGATACCACCACATTCATTGTTTTCACCTGTCAGCCCAAAAGAATCCAACACTTGCAATTCATAACGCCCTTGGACGTACACGCCGCTATTTCCGCGTCCTTGACCTGAATCGGAGGGCTGAAATGGAGTCCGAAACTCGAGATGCAATCGGTGGCTTTGGAAGGTTTCTCGACTCGTGCATCCGACTCCAAGATACTTATCCTCGATCATCTTTCCGTTTTGGAAATGGTCGGCATTGCTACCATCAAAAAGGATGATCGCGTCTTTCGGCGGCTCCATCCCTAGGGTCTTGCTTTCGCGACGAAGCTTTGAC
>CAYXFO010000751.1:0-1712 GCA_964464255.1 uncultured Pirellula sp. | reverse complement strand
CCTGTGTACTGTTCGAGTACCACGTTCTGGAGTTCCACGGAGAAGGGTTTCAGGTTGCGTCGGAAACGCAACGCAAGTTCGAAACTTCTTCCGTCGGAGTCGATTTTATTCAAGATGGGGGTTGGGCGAATGAGCGGATCGTTCAGGAACTGTGTCACCGCGAAACGGCCAAGCTCTTTGGAGGATTTCTTTTCGCGAATCGAAAGGTACGCGGACGCGATGTTCATGTCGCTCTTCGCGCCGCCACTCTTCTCCTTCTCGACCAACGCAACCTCGGGTGGTAGGCCGATCAGGTCCGAGGCTTCCTCGCGAAGTTTCGGGTCGGAGCGTCGGGACACGAAATTCGAATTGACCATGTACCGATCCACTCGTATCTCGAACGGCAACGACTTGTCGCTCAGAAATGTCCCTTTGCGAAGCGATGCCTCGAGGAGAGGGTCGTCGAACGCGAAGGTGCGATTCTTGTCCGGAAGGGTTGTATCGATGACTGCTAATTCAACGATGTCGATCTGAACTGCAGCGGAGGTTCTTTGCCCCTCGAACAATGTGATTCGCTCTTCCCGTTGCTGATCTCCGAAAACGAACTGGCCAACCATGACCAAGGCGATTCCTAGGTGGATCAATACGTTCCCTCCGCGGTGCCCGAACAGAAGGATCAAGCCAGCCAGCAGAATGCCACTGACCAGCGCGCTCTTGGCCAACTGCCAAACGATTCGCAGTCCCGGATCCGGGATGCGATACGTGTTGCCGGTAAACGCCAAGAACAATCCGACCAGGAGAAAGATCGCAAACGAAATCCACAAAACAGCCTTGAGAATCGAATGCTTCGGCGCAGCCCATACATTCCAGGCACCCAAACCCAGAATCGATCCCCACAGGGTCCCAATACATCCATACCAGATCCCGTCGTAGCTGAACGGCGGTTCTCCTTGCAAACCATCCCCTAGGTGAGCGCCGACGATGATCAATGCGATCAAGGCAAAACCTATAATGGTCAATGCCAAGCCAGCCACGAACTTCCTTCCCTTGGCAACCATAGGGAATCGAGTCACTTTGGCGGCAATCAAATTGAGCAATAAAATCCAACCGATCGTTGCGCCTCCTGGAATTGCGAAGGCGTAGGGAACCGGATCCTTATGAGGCCAAATCGTCTGCGGCACGAAGACATCGAACGGAACAACGGCAATCCAACTGTTGAAGTATTCATCCTTGACATCGATGATCGTCGCTTCATCCTGCGCCAGGGTGCCCAAAAAGAGGATCGCAATACCGAGAGCAAACATCACGACCGTGATCTTGAGGGAGCCAGCGATTTTCAAGCACTGCCATAGCAGGTTGACGATACTCTGATCCGACATCGAATTGGTATACGACATCGATGGTTTGTGGGATGAGGCGGTGGCCATATAAATCTATTGGAGTTGAATGGATTGAATGAACTGAAGGAGTTTCTCTCGCTGGGCCTGTGCGACCTTCGCATTGCCCCGAAGCTTCACGAAAACATGAAGTCCGTCGCGTTCGCTCGGAATGGATCCGACAAATAACATCGGCGCATCGACTTGTTCCGAATCGCGAATGGAGTACAGGACTCCTTCGCCAAGGGTGGCGGCGATTTTTTCAGCTTGGGCGACCGTGGATTCCGCCATCGATTGGATTTTCTCGGGATCGCTTTCTCGCGAGATCTGCTGGATCCACATCTTTGTGTTCTCGAT
>CAYXFO010000750.1:1501-1713 GCA_964464255.1 uncultured Pirellula sp. | reverse complement strand
TATCTTGATCTCGACGCGTTGGCAATCGACTACGAGAGCATTCCGCTGGACACTTTTATGAGGACAACGGAGATTGAAATTACTGGATTTCCAATTGGGATAGGCTCAGTACCGCCAATTTCGTCTCTTGCAATGAAAGGCTCAATAACGTCGCGCGAAATGATGGCAGACGCTCAATGGGGAGCTGAGCCTATTGTTTATGCTGTTCCAGT
>CAYXFO010000750.1:0-1491 GCA_964464255.1 uncultured Pirellula sp. | reverse complement strand
GATCGATCCAGGGTATACTGACGCAATTGAGGCACTTGAAGATGTGACTCGTTCACAAGAGATTCGCGGCTAACAAAACCATGCACCGAAGCATCCGACGGTGCGTTTTCGACTTTAGAGACTTCACTGGCGGATGCTCGGTGATGGTCGACGTTCGCCCAATAAAGACACACTATGACAGTCCAACGCCACCAAACCGAATTCTTCGGTGCAACTTGCCCGGAAGTGGCTGTCGCGGTGCGAACCGTGCTATCTCGTTGTCCACCATACGTCAGAATGGCCGAGACGGAGGGAGGCAGCGTTTTCGAGACAAACGTCAGACCGAGTTGGTGGCTGCTTGGTACCGACATGACGATTGAACTCCAGCCAACTCCGACAGGCGCGCAAGTTGTCGCCCAGACTAAATCGCAATGGTTCATCTATGGTGACGTATTTGACTACTACAACCGATACCTTCGCGATTTTTTAAGGGCGGTCAGGGCGGAGCTACAGTCCCACGAAACATAAGACGCCATCGGGCGAACAAAAAAATGCACCCGAGTTGCCGATCGGGCGTTTCCTGAAGTCAAAGTCTCTTGGCGGCAACCGGGTGATTTTAGTCGACTATGAAGTCCTGGGTTTGCAAGTGACGGTCGCCACTGTTTTTGGTTTTTTTTGAGCCTACATTTTCTTTGTCCTTTACCTAGGTGACGATCGTCGGAGCCGCTTGTCGGTCGCTCACAATCTCGGCGATCGATAAGCGGCGCAGAGGATTGTCGCCGGTGATCGGATGGTGTACCTCGAAGGATGGATTGCGCGGAGCCGTTTCGTTGGAACTTGCATCAAGGATGGTTGATTAGGCGACTATTCGAGGTGTGGATGCATTTCACTCTTTTGGTCCTGCGTGGCAGGTTGCATCCCCTCAGTTATCCATGCACGGTTCAAACATCTTGAGCGATGTTGAGTCCGCGTTTGGCTGTGGCTTGCGTGGAGCTTCGATGAGCTGCAAGCCACCTTCCTTTTCACGCTGGCACATTCTTTAGGGCGACACGTCTGATGTTTCAGTGATCGCTCTCACGATCGGTCCATGCGAAACGTCAGTGTCAACTGGTAACGGTGCTTGGCGCGGTTGGGTTGGTCTTGTCCTTGTCGCAAGTCATCGTGTTCGGCAGCGCATCCTCCGAGGAAGTGGTAAGGGGTTAGGGGTAAGGTTTAAGGTATAAGTGGCTACGAGGTCCGATTCGTTCGTCGATGTTTGGGCATCAGACTAAAATCCTGGTTGTCCTCGTAGCCGTGCGTTTTAAAAGGCGAGCAAGGCTGATTCGTTCGTCGATGTTATGAAGCTTGAAGCTCAAAGCATCAGCCAGCCGATACTAGCTTTCCTGCTCGCCGTGGTTTGGGTTGGGGTTTCGGTTTGAGGTTCGTTCGTGCCGTTGATTTCGGCGTTGTTCGTTTGGTTGGATTGGATGGTGGAGCGGCGTTGGGCGCGACGGTTGTTTTCGAGCGGGACCT
>CAYXFO010000749.1:0-1735 GCA_964464255.1 uncultured Pirellula sp. | reverse complement strand
GTCGACAGCCCTGCTGTGGATTGGTTGATCGACGACCCCGACAGCTTCGATTCGATTCAACTCTCTGCAGGCAGAGCGCCATCTGCATTGGAAATCCAGGATAGGCTACTGGCCGAAGTTCAATGCCTGGATGACCTCGCCCAAGTTCGCTCTTCGCTCAAGCGATTCCGAAGAAGAGAGTGGTTGCGAATCGTCTTCGGTATCGAGTTGCAGAGTATGAGCGGCGTCTGGGCCCAGCAACAACTGACCTGGATCAACGATGCCATCCTTGTGGCCGCCTTCGATTTCTCTTTCCATTTGCTCACCCCCCAAGAACAACATCGCTACCAAGTCAGTCCATCGGTCCCGGTCGCTGTACTTGCTCATGGTCCCTATGGATCCTGCGATACGGATTTCTTGAGCGATTGCCAATTGATTTGCATTTCCTCGGGAGGAACAGTGGATAGCGATTCGCGGATGGAACGCTTCCGGGACATCCTCGAATCTTTCGACCCAGAGAGCTTCCGTGTTGAGTTCCCTCTCCATAGACGTTTTATCGGCGACCAGGATCGACGTCCCTTAGACATGCAGCGATGGATCGAGTGGGCTCAAGTTCAGGGAGACGCGGAACTCGGGACCGCACTTATGCAAATGCGTTCGGTAGCTGGAAACCCATCCGTCGCAAATGCGTTTCTTCAACAGATCGGATCCCTTTTTCTCGATCGATATCGCTCTCGATCCGAGCAGGCATCGCTCGCGAGCTTCCTCCGCAAACGGGATAGGGAAGAAAAATCTTTCGATCGGGACGAAAATTCTTGGTATCGCGCCATGACCCAAATCGCAGTCGTCCAGCATTGCACACAAACCATCTTGTCTCACCTGCAATGGATCCACGGAGCCCATCTACCGGAAGTGCGATCCGGCAACACAGCTTCGCGGATCGAAGCGCTTGCGAGAAACGGATGCTTGTCGGATACGGAATTCGGCCTATTGGCCCATGCTCATGATTTAGCGAGAGACTACAAATTAAAACTACAAATCCAAGCGGGTTGCGATAAGTCGTTCTCTTTTGATAAGACAACCGCGATGCTCGATGATTCAGGACTCGCCGCCCAAGCGCGGATCCTCAACACGCTTCGCGATGAAAACAAAAAGCTGCATACGATGTCGGATCAACTCAGGGCAACCGGTCTTTCAGACGAAGGGACCGGCAGCGAGGAAGCCGATCTGGTGTTCGATGCGCTTCCCGATCCGATTTGGGCTGCGAAGGTTCTAGACCGCTATGGTTTTCACGATCCGGTTAGGGCTACTGCCCTGTTGCGAGACCTGGGCCAAGAAGACTTTCGCGTTCTATCGACGCGCCGATGTCGATACTTTTTATCGGTGATCGCTCCGAAACTCCTTGAACGCATCGGGCAAACCCCCACCCCCGACCGCACCCTTGAACATTTGGCGGACACCTGCCGCTCCATCGGAGCCAAGGGTGTTCTATGGGAACTGTTCAGCCTTCATCAACCCTCGATGGATCTGTATATCCGGTTATGCGGAACCAGCCCCTATCTGATTGGCATCCTGACCAGCAACCCCGGCATGGTCGATGAACTGGTCGATTCCTTAATGCTCGACCGTTTGCCATCGGAAGATCATTTGAGCCGGTTGCTCGATGAACTCTGCCGCGGTGCCCAGGAGATCGACGTGATTGTCCGCTCGTTCAAGAACGCCATGCATCTCTCGATCGGTGTTCGAGATATCCTCG
>CAYXFO010000748.1:0-1739 GCA_964464255.1 uncultured Pirellula sp. | reverse complement strand
GCGAAGGAAAATCGCTCTACTGGGTCGCCGATGGAGGATTGTGGCGATCCGAAGACACCGATGGAGACTTGGTCGCGAATAGTCGAGCCCAGCGAGTGCTAGAACTCCCCACGGGTGGAGAACATGATGCGCATGCCATCAAGCGTGGTCCGGATGGCTGTTGGTATCTGATCGTTGGCAACTTCGCTGCCAACATCAGTCGACTGGCCAATGACCCAAATGCGCCCATCGCTCGGCCGCGCGCGGGTACCCTGTGGCGCATGAGTCCCGACTTCTCCCGTCGAGGTGTTTGGGCCCATGGCCTTCGAAACGGCTACGACTTTGATTTTTTACCCGATGGGCAAGCGGTCACTTACGATAGCGATGATGAACGGGAAGCGACCCTTCCTTGGTACCGGCCAACGCGAGCGTTCGTGTTGGGTCCTGGAGCCGATGCAGGCTGGTGCGGTGCCGCTTGGAAAGACGATGATTATCGCGTGACGATGCCCTTGGTTCTGGCGCGATTAGGGCGTGGGTCGCCAACAGGCGTTGCTGTATATGAACACACTTCCTATCCCGAACGATATCGCGATGCAGTGTTTGTCTTGGATTGGACCTTTGGACGCGTCATCGCGATCTATCCTTCGGCGAACCTGAAGCCCGAGGAGCGGATCCCTGACAGGATCCCCAGCGAAGTATTTATGGAGCCTACAGGAACCGCTGGCTTTGCCCCTACGTCAGTATGTGTTGCTCCCGATGGAAGCCTATTGGTTTCCGTGGGGGGGCGAGGAATCTTGGGAGCTGTCTATCGGGTCTCTTACTCACCCGACTCATCGCAGTTGCCCGCGCAAGCAGGTGATCCGCTCTCTGACTGCTTTGCTTCCGCCATAGACAAAAAGATCCTTACAGCACAAGACGCTGAGACTCTGGAGTCGGTTCTTATGTCGCCATCACCGTGGAGCGCCTGGTCAATCACTCAGTGGCGGCCTCGAGTCACTCCGCGCATTCGAAGTCAACTTGTAGACGTTGCGTTGGGACGGCTCCCTCTCAACGGCCCGGTCGATATGAGTGAGAAGTACGTGCTACGAGCAGCTCAGATACTGACTCGGCTTGGAGAAGCAGTGCCCGCCGAGCAAATCCAGCGTGGCACCGCATCGGCCGATCCTGCGGTACGCGCCGCCGCATGGTGGCTTGCAGGACGACAATCGCCTTCAACGACTCGGGTCGTTTCGGCACGCAATCTGGAAACCAATCCCACCGAAGGAAGATCAGGTACGCGCTGGGAGGTTCATCTGGGTTCGGACGAAGAACGATTGCGATGGGAAGCGACTGGACTCAAGCGTTGGCCCATGTCCGCGAACCAACCTCCGAAATTGGAATCCAGGCCCTCCGACTACGCGCTGCGGCGAACGTGGCTGTGGGCATTGGGCCGAACCGCCGCTTCGCCCGTCGAGAATGGACTGGCGGGTCGACTGGAAACTCAAGTCGCGAAAGCTCTATTCGCTCCGAACTCGAAAACAACCGACAACAATCTGCTCGATGCGGTCACTCGCAAATGGGGCGACAATCGGGACAAAATGTCTCCAAGGGAACTGATGGAAAGCTTGACGTACACCCAAGCCGCTCTCGGTGATCGTCGCTGGGACTTTCCTTTACAAACCGACGCGCCAGCCGATATCAGCGACGGATATCGCGGCCTGTATACCAATCAAATCGCTGAATCATCGCGCAACAACATGGCGCGTTGGTTCCTTTACTTT
>CAYXFO010000747.1:0-1751 GCA_964464255.1 uncultured Pirellula sp. | reverse complement strand
TCTGCTTCGGCCCAGACACCGGAGGATACTGCAACGGAACCTGCCGTTGAACCATCGCAAGCGGTGGCCACGTTCAAAGTCGCCGATGGGCTTCGCTGGACGAGTCTTTTAGCGGAGCCGACGATCACTCAACCCCTGCAGACCGTATTCGACTCGCATGGACGATTGTGGGTCGTCGAGTATCGTCAGTACCCCAACCCAGAGGGTATCAAGCCTCTCAGCCGCGATAAACATTGGCGTATCGTTTACGATTCGACGCCGTTGCCCCCCGGGCAAGGTGGCTTGCCGGGCAAGGATCGAATCTCGGTCCACGAAGATCGAGATGGAGATGGTGACTTTGAAACGCATGGCGTCTTTGTCGATGGTTTGAATATTGCAACAGCGGTTGCTCCCGATGCCGATGGAGCGTGGGTATTGAACCCGCCGTATCTTCTGTACTATCGAGATGCCGATCATGATCTTCGAGCCGATGGCGACCCCGAGATTCACCTCGCGGGTTTCGGGATGGAAGACACCCATTCGGTCGTCAACAGTTTATGCTTCGGGCCCGATGGTTGGCTGTATGCTGCACAGGGAAGTACGGTGAGCGCATCGATCAAACCCTACGGTAGCTCGGCGGCACCGATCGCCAGCATGGGTCAAGCACTGTGGCGCTATCATCCCGTAACGCGCGAGTATGAGATCTTTGCCGAAGGTGGTGGGAATGCGTTCGGCGTCGCATTCAATGATCGTGGCGAAGTCTTCTCCGGTCACAACGGAGGGGACACTCGCGGGTTCCATTACTATCAAGGAGGCTACTATCGCAAGGGATTCCAGAAGCATGGCGATTTGTCCAATCCTCATAGCTACGGTTATCTCAACCCGATGGCGCATGACCCGATTCCGCGATTTACGCATACCATGTTGTTCACCGAGTCGACCGCGCTTGCGGGCTTGACTCCCCGTTCGATGCTGGCTGTCGATCCGCTGCATGGCAAATTGATCCAAACCCAACTCGATCCAACCGGCTCAACGTATGCAACCAAAGATATCGCCGACACGATTTCCAGCTCCGACAATTGGTTTCGCCCTGTCGCGATCAGCGATGGTCCCGATGGAGCGGCGTATGTTTGTGATTGGTACGATTCGGTAGTCGCTCATCTTTCCGCATTCGAGGGCAAACTCGATCGCGATCGTGGACGAGTCTATCGCTTGAGTCCGGATGCGCCTGACAAATTGAAGCCTTGGAATGCCGATCTCGCGCATCGCAGAGATACGGCATCGCTCGAGTATCTCTATGCAACTCTCAATCATCCCTACCGTTGGCAACGATGGCAGGCCCGTCAACTGCTCCAAAGCCATCCCGATCGCGATACGCTTCGCGAACGCATCGCCAGCGATTTAGACCGTGCGCAAAATAATTCATCCCCTTTTCCGATCGAACTATTGTGGACCGCTCATGCCATGGGTTGGATCCCCGACACGATCCCATTTGCAATTCACAATTCCGGCAGCCGTCGATCGACGGTGGAAGCTGCCGAAACGGTCTGGAAAATCGCGACGTTATTGCAGCATCCCAACGCTATGGTCCGTGCCTGGACAGTGCGATTGATTTGCGATGATCGAACGGCATCGAGTAGAAGTGTTCATGCGATCGCTGGATTAGCTCGCGAGGAAAAGGATCCGAGCGTTTTGTGCCAGATCGTTTGCTCCGCCAAGCGATTGACGGCTGGCGATGCCGTAACCATTCTTCGCGAGGTCACGCTGAATGC
>CAYXFO010000746.1:0-1757 GCA_964464255.1 uncultured Pirellula sp. | reverse complement strand
GTGTATGCATGGGTGCAAATACTCGAGGTTGGCTTAAATGATGGCCAGGTTATCTCGATGGATGACTTCTTCGTACGGGCATTGTCCCAAGATTTGCTCGATACGATCGGAGCGGCATCCTTGAATCTTGCGGACCTGCTCAGAACTGTAATTGGTTAATCCGCGGGCGATCTCCTGGGAATCTCCACTCCGAACCGAAATAACATCTCCTTTTCCAAAGTCTCCCTCGACCCGCGCGATACCTATCGCGAGCAGGCTGCGCCCGCCATCCTGCATCGCCTGAACCGCTCCGTCATCAACAATCACTGCCCCCGTGGGTTGAGCCGAGAAACCGATCCAACGCTTGCGCGAGGCCAGTCCTCTTGATTGGGGCATAAACAGGGTCCCAATCGATTCGCCGCGGGCTAAGCGAACCAGCACGTCAGGTTCCCGGCCCCATGCGATCGCTGCAGGCTGTCCGCTGTTAGTAACGAATCGTGCCGTCGCCAGCTTGCTAGCCATCCCACCTTTGCTGAAGCCTGTATTTCGATCTCGCACCAGGTCTTCGATCGATTCGTCGATCTTAGCGACTGTCGACAAGATCATCGCGCTCGGATCCCGTGGATCTCGGTCGTAAAGACCATGCACATCGCTCAAGATGACCAGTGCCGAAGCATGAAACAATCCAGCCACCATTCCCGCCAATCGATCGTTATCGCCAAAGGTTGTTTTCAATTCATCGACCGCCACGGAATCGTTCTCGTTAATGATCGGTATGGCGCCCAGTTCCAGCAAACGGAGCAGTGTGTTGCGGACATTGAGGTAGGCAACTCGGTCGTCGAGTTCCGCTGCGGTCAACAGAATCTGTGCTGCCCGCGAGCCATGGTGATGCAACGTCTGCTCATAAACTTGGATCAAATGCGTTTGGCCGATCGCCGCCACTGCCTGCAGTGTTGCTAGATCCGTCGGACGCGAAGTCATTCCCAATCGCCCCATGCCGCTGACAACCGCGCCACTGGAAACGAGCACAACTTCTTTACCTATCTCCCGCAGAACTACCAATTGTGTAGCCAGTGAAGCGATTTGATCCGCGTCCAGCCTGCCGTGAGCATCGGTCAACGAACGGGACCCGACTTTGACAATCCACGTCGGCGCATCCATCAAAGTTGTACGATCGAGTTCCATCGCCACTCTATGATCCTTGGGATGCGGTATTTAGGTGGCGCGAATCGCGCTGCGTTCTTCGATCAAGGCGTCGAGTTCTCTGCGAAGCCGCGGAAGGATCTCGTCGTATCCAAAAGCACCGATCGACTCGCTCCCTCGCTTGAGATTGACCTTCGCAGGACCACACCAAAGACCTAAATCGGCGTCGTCGGTTTCACCAGGTCCGTTCACGCGGCACCCCATCACGGCAATCGTGATCGCGTAGTCCTTGGCATACTGAGTCATCTCTTTGACCTGCTGCGCTAATTCAACAAAGGCTTCGTTCTCTACCCGCGAACAACTCGGACAAGAAATGATGTTGAGCTTCGATGGGTCCAGTGCAACCACAGAACGAAGACGGCCGTTGTAGATATCGTCGACGATTTGACGACCAACCTCGATCTCCATCGACTTCTTGGAGTTCGGAACGGTCAATGAAACGCGAACCGTATCGCCAATCCCTCGACCGATCAATTGCTCAAAAGCGATTCGCGTCTTGATGATTCCGTCCGGAGGTAACCCGGCCTCGGTCACACCCAAATGCAACGGTACATCGGGTCTGAGTTCCGCAAAGC
>CAYXFO010000745.1:0-1775 GCA_964464255.1 uncultured Pirellula sp. | reverse complement strand
GCGGGACCTGGTGGCGATTGCTTGGCCGCGCGCCAATCTACCAAATGCAGTTCGACTTTCTTGAAGCCTTGAAATTCGTTGATGACTGGTCGGAAGGCGAGGTCGAAGTTTCCTCGGTGGGAGTTGATCGGTTCCATCCAATCGGCCTGAGAGAATGCAACCGCCCGGAGGATCGTTCCGTGTTGACGGAATCTCGCATTGAGATGTTTTTCGCCGTTGCCAAATCGCTTTGCGGGCTCATGCAATTCCACATCGCTTGCTACAAGGATCGGTCGCGGGTTCGCCGCTCCAAAGGGTGCGAGGCTTTCGATCAACTCGAGCGTTTGGAGAGACAGTTGACCGAAGGTGGCTTCGGCATCGACATGCAAACGCGATACCGGATCTGTTTCACCGAGTTTGTTTCGCACAAAATCGCAAAAGGCTTCACGGAATTCGGGAATACGTTTCTCTTCGATGCGCAATCCCGCCGCTGCTGCGTGACCTCCGCATCCGATCAGGGAATCGCGACAGGAGTGAAAAGCTTGGTGCAAGTCGACGACTCCCGCCGATCTGCCGCTTCCGGTCGCATGTTTTTGGCCGGTCGGATCGCTTGAGATGACCACAACGGGCCGCTGAAATCGATCTGCTAGTCGGCTAGCCACGATCCCGATGACACCCAGATGCCAGCCGGGCGAATGAAGGACAAGGGCGGGTTCGCAGGCGAGGTCGAATTGTTCGCGAGCTTGTTTGGATGCCGCTAGGGTAATGCTCCGCTCGAGTGACTCGCGGTCGGAGTTCAAACGCTCCAGGTATTCGGCGAGCATCTCGGCTCGTTGCGGGTCGCGAGTCGTTAGCATTTCGACACCCAGTTGGGCTTGGCCTAAGCGTCCTGCGGCGTTCAGTCTGGGGATGACGGTAAACGCAAGATCTTCGGCGGACAAACTCGACTTCTTGTCGAGTCCGGTCCGTTTCAAAACGGCTTTTAGACCGATGGGTGCGAGCTTTGGAATGAGCGGGAGAGCGTTTCGAACGAGGATGCGATTCTCATCCAGGAGCGGAACGACGTCGGCCACCGTACCGATAGCGGCGAGCCCCATCGCTGACAAAAGGAACTCGCGATGCGCATCAATCACTCGTTGCGAGCCCGATGCCAATTGGCACAATCGCCAAGCCACCTTGAATGCGACGCCCGCTCCGCAGAGGCCATGGAAGGGATAGTTGGAGTTGGGCAGATTGGGGTGAACGATCGAGATTGCGTTGGGGAGTTGCTCGCCGCAAAGGTGGTGATCGGTGATGATCAAATCAACGCCCAAGGCCTTGCAGCGTTCGGCTTCGGCGATGGCTGAGATTCCGCAATCGACACTGATGATCAACCGTCGTCCGCGTTGGGCCAATCGCTCGATCGACTCGGCGCTCAGGCCGTAACTGTCCTCAAGCCGATTGGGTACGAAGTAGGTCACATCCGCGCCGAGCAATTCCAAGCATGAGATCATGATCGCGGTAGCCGTCATCCCGTCGGCATCATAGTCCCCATAGATGGCGATCGGCTCACGGTCTCGGATTGCCGTCAGGATCCGTTCGCACGCCCTTTCTATACCTGGGAGGAGAGCGGGGTCTCGCAGGTCAACGAAGCGAGCTTCGAGGAACGATCGTGCATGGGCAGGATCGTTAATGCCACGACCGCACAACAACTGTGAAATCACAGGGTCTATGCCCGCTCGTTCGGCTAGACGAAGAAATCCGCCAGGGTCATGCCCCCGAAAAATCCAGTTTTTCGGCAAAGTGTCCCCTCCCTG
>CAYXFO010000744.1:0-1781 GCA_964464255.1 uncultured Pirellula sp. | reverse complement strand
GTGCAGGGTGCGAAGAGACGCCTTCGAGACATCACCGACGGTTCGTCCATGTCGATCATGGCCGCCGAAAAGTGTTTACCGCATAAGCGATTTGGTAATGACGGCGGTGACAACGAACGCTGGAACAACGCAGGTTGGGACGAATGCGTTCTTCGTTATCACTTCCCGCCAAAGTCGGACTTTGACAAGACAATTTTTGTCGAAGGATCCCCTCCTGCACCACCCACCGGGACGCGTACTGTTTGGCGACGCTATTTTGGTTCGAGCCACGTTAGCGGTTTGAATGCCACGTACGCAGATGGTTCTGTTCGCTTCCAGCCATTCACGGTCGATCCGATGGTATGGATGTACATGTGCGTCATCGATGACGGGCAAGTATTCAACTCGGAAGAATAACTTTGTATCGTTGACGACGTACAAATTGTAGACGTATGTAGTAAGGCTTCGTGGACTGCTCACACGCGCCACGAAGTCGGTTTTTCAGTAACTCTAGAGCATAAGATTCCATGAAAATCATCATATCCCGTCTGACAGTGTCGCTTTTGCTCCTCACGATGATCGGTTTCGTCGGATGTTCAAGCGAGACCGGCCCGATTCTTCCGAAAGGCGAGTTGACGCCCGAACAGATTGAAAAGGTCAAGCAGGAGGATCGAAATATCGAAAGCGAAGAGAGTCAAGGCTCCTCGAAGAAATAGGTATCTATTTCCCCTCCGCAATCGCAAAGGTTTGTTGAGATGAATCATTGTTTGGATCGTTCGACGGGCATGGGCTCCCGAACTATGCGGTGCATTTCGATGGTTGCCGCTTTGCTCATACTCAGCCTGGGATGTGAATCCTCCAAGAAACCAATCCTTGCTCCCAAGACGGATAAAGCACAAGGCACGGTCTCCGAATCCGCCGTAATGATTGTTCATCCCGAGTATGCCAACTGGAGTCAATTCCCGGTCGGCGCTCAAGTAACTCGATTCCGCGTTGTCTCGAATGAAAACGGCGAAGTCAGGGTCACGACCGTTCTGACGCTGCAGGAGAAGACAGATGACCATGTCATCGTCAACTCTCAGGTAAATGTTCAACGGCCTGGCGAAGACATGGAAAGGAACCCGCCTGAATCGACGAAGTTCGTCGCCAAATTCCCTCTCCCATCGGGACTATCCGAGGAGTATTTCCAACTCCCATCCCTAAAGGCGAAGAGGATCGGAGAAGAATCGCTCGATGTGCACGGAAGAACGATCCAGGCTGATATATACGAGTGGACTGAAAGCAATGAAACCGGGCCGATGTCGATCAAACTGTGGCGAAGCAACCAAGTTCCAGGTCGCATCGTTCGTCAAGAAATGCTGATCGAGGCAAGCCAGACGAAGACGCTCGAGGAACTGAGTAGCGTTGTATGGGATGGTAAGCCAATTCCATAAACAGTGATTGACGCAATGCATCACTGCAAATCCCTAGACTGCGATCCTGTTGGTCCCGCCAGAGGACGGTTCTCTTGCAGTCGAAATCGCGATCAACAGCAGTGCGGCAGCCAAGAAATAATGAAACAACTGAGTCGACGAGAACACTCCGAACACGCTGTAGGAGTCGGGAACCAAGAGAGTGACAAGAAAGGCAGCGAGGAGAAAGATTAAGCCAAAAGCTCCAGTCGTAAGGCTCCTCCCTCGAAATGATTTGGCGACGCTTAAGAACATCCAGATGCCACTCAGTGCAGGCACGATCTGTGCCCACGCCTTGAATCCAAGCAACCACGCACCCAATCCCAACCCCCCGGCGACGAAGGTGAACCA
>CAYXFO010000743.1:0-1786 GCA_964464255.1 uncultured Pirellula sp. | reverse complement strand
CCGGACGCATACCGACGGTTTCCATGAAGATGATATCGATGAGGGTATGTCGCATCGCGTCTGGGTTGTTCATCAAAGAACCCCCGAGCTTGATCACTGTCGTCTTGCCACGGAATCGTCGAATCCATCCCATCGCTTCGATCAGGATGTCTGCTTTGTTGATAGCTTCGACTTCGTCGTTCAAAATGGCATTCCCGCAGGGTATGGATCACGGTGCCGGCACCGCGACGAAATGAAAGGTCCACAAAATAACAATCGCCGACACGTTGGAGCGAGTCGGCGACCAGTGGACGACGAATGGGAAGATCAAAATTGTAGTTGGAATTGAGCCCTTGTGTCAACCATTTGATTGGTCAATCATTTGCTTGGCCGCCTTCACATGCTTCGCAGCCCACGGCTTTTCCTGATAAAGCTCGATCATGCTTTGCAACCATGCTTTGCGTTCTTTTCCGGAAAGATGGGTTTCGGCCCAACGCATTTGTTCTTCGAGTGAGTTTGCGGCACGTGGATCACTCGCTTCGGGATCACTCGCTTCGGGGTCACTTGCTTCGGGATCGCTTACGCCCAAACCCTTGAGCATCTGTTCGGCTGCCGCGATCAACTTTCTGTGACGCAGACTCATTTGCTCCGTTATGGGGAACACGGTCAGCAAGGCGGCCAGTTTGCGTTTCGCCTGTTCCGGATTGGTCTCTACAACGCGCGAGCAATCGACGAATGCCTGTTCGATCGCATCCAACTGGGCATTGGATCGACCCCGCGAGCGTCGTTGAAGCTGGCGAATCGTTCGATCGACCTGAAGTGATTCCAACTGAGCAACGATCTCCGGAACCCGAGCATCATCCGGATATAACTCGACGAAACGCTTCGCCGACTCCTCAAGCGACTCGAACATCTCTCGATCCTCGCTTGCCAAAGCCTCGGCGATCGGACGATAAAGTGAGTCCGGACTCGGGGGCCGAGAAAACCAATACCCTGCAGCCAAGCAGGCCAGTAGCAACAAAGCCAAGCCCCCGATGCTCCACCATGAACTCCACTGCTCATGTTCCTCTGGCACACTGATCACCAAAGCCGACCGTTCGCGATCGGAGTCTGTAACTTGTTTGAAATTGGTACTTCTGGCTTGTCCGATCCCGCTGGGGAGATCGGTCAGTGAGGGTTCGGGGACATTGGCGGCCGCGAGAGTGTCGTCGTGGGGGCCAGCAATGGATGGTTGCTTTGATGCGACTTGTTGCGATGGCAGCAGAGGGCTATCCGCTTTCAATATACGGGTCCGTTGCGGATCATTTCCCATTCCAGCAATCGAAGGATGATCGATCAGATCGATGCTGGTCACGTCACCCGAGACATCGGTGAGCATGGGTTCCGATTGCGAAATCGAACATTGATCGGACGATATAGAACCGAATTTCGCGAGCCCGATCTTGAGCGACTGCAGTCGCTTGTTGACCACGATGGTCGTCGGCGGACGCTGTGCAGGCTCCCGCTTGAGCAACTCTTCGATGAGATCGCAGAATTCGATCGGCGTATTGGGGGCCAATTCGTGTAGAGGGGTGAAGCTTCCATATCGAACGTTAAACAGTACCTCGGGTACGTTACTGC
Source organism: uncultured Pirellula sp. (assembly GCA_964464255.1). Lineage (GTDB taxonomy): Bacteria > Planctomycetota > Planctomycetia > Pirellulales > Pirellulaceae > JBKCUI01. Next base: position 187 of record CAYXFO010000743.1, on the reverse strand, counting down.
CGCTGAAGGGAGTACGACCGGCAAGCGCCGTGTAAAGAATGGCCCCGAGGGCATACAGATCGCTGCGAAGCGTGACCGGTTTCCCCTCAGCCTGCTCGGGAGACATAAAGTCCGCAGTGCCAATAACTGATCCAGGAACCGTATCTTCAGAAGCGCCGAACAGTTTTGCGATGCCAAAGTCGGTCAG
>CAYXFO010000742.1:0-1788 GCA_964464255.1 uncultured Pirellula sp. | reverse complement strand
GTTGAACGAAGAGAACTCCGATGATGAAGATACCCAGGAACCCGGCCAGGAAGGTTGCGGCGTAGCCGAGTGTTACGCTGATCACATGGGTCGACAACCAAAACTGGGTATCCAGTACAGCTTGAAGCACCGGCATCGAGTCTCCGATATCGAGGCCGTAGGCGACCTGCAAGGACAAGAACCCTACGATGGAAGCGATCACAAGCGAAATGCTGATCGGGAACAGCAACTCGGCGACCACGCACGCCAGCACCACAGCCCAACCGATAAAGACAGCCGCCGAATAGAGGCTGACAACCGGTGGTCGTTCCGAGATATAGATGCGGCTGGCGATGGCGATGGTGTGAATGGTCAGTGTTAGAACGCACATCCAAAACGCCGCTTGTCGAAAATGCTCGCGAGCCACAGTGAAGCCGAGCAAGGCAGTCAAACCGGTGAGGACATAAAGGATATAGGAGAGTCCGATCGGGTCGAAATGTTCGTACCAAGCTTCGAACTGGGTTTTAGGAAGGCGGGCGAGAGCGCCATAGCGATCCGAAAGCATCTTTTCATAGGAAACAACCGCTTGATTGATTTCCTTGCTCTTCCCACCTCCTTCGCGAATCAGGTTCGTCAACTGGCGGAAAGCGGTCGTGGGATTATCGATTTTCTTGGCATCGAAGTTGGTGACCATATCAAAGAAGGCGGGGACATAGGCATGCCAGCGAGGGGGTGGCAGTTTGGGATCCAGTTTCTCGGGTACTTCCCGTGGAGGAATAGCTGCTGGTGGGTTTTTGGACTCTACGGATTTCGCGAACGGTTCGAGTGCTGCGATAGCCCGTTCCAACCGCTCCGGAGAATCGGCTTTCTCCAATAGTTTGTCGATCGGTTCATAGCTGTTCCAAATGCTGTAAAAGATGTTGACCTTCATGTGGACGTCCATAAATTTCTGTTCGCCGAAGGTCCATTCTTCTCGCGGCTTATCGAAGATCTTCTTCGTCTTTTCTTCCAATCCTTCGAACCCCTTGACGATCTGGTCGATCGAATAGCGATGGCTCTTGTGGCGTTTCAGTTTCAGTTCGTCCAGCACCTCTTTTGCATCGATGCGTATCAGCGGGGCGCTAAGAACCCACTCATCGTTGGCCATCACACTCATCATCCACTGTGCGGATGAGACTTGCTTACCGGTCGATTGGCCACCATCGTAAGAGTGTCCCTCGCTGGATAGAGCGAACGACTTGTTGGAAAGGGCTTTCAGAACTTGCGCGCCGACCCCTGCGAGCGGTTTCATGCGCCCTTCGTGCTGGACCGGCAAGGTGCCGATGCGATACCAATCAACTTTATCGCTCGTGGATGCAGGAGTGCGGGCTCGAGATAAAACCAGCCCACCGATAAGTGCTATTGGAATCAGCATCGAGAGGAACATCAGCGGCTTGCGAATCGGCATCTTGAAGGCCTTGCGATCGTATCGCGATGCAAATCGAGTAAGGGTGATGCCGAAATGAGCGAGCATTCCGAGGCCTACTAAAACGCATGAGACATAGGGGATAAGCCAACCTGCGTTGGTAACCACCTGCAGGCTGCTTTGCTCGACCCCAAACGGAGAACTCTGGGCGCTCGAGTAACTTGATTGATAGAACGTTTCTCCGCGAAATCGCATCGGACTGTTCATCCATATGCGGCCTTCTTGCAGGGTCGAACCGTCTTGGTCCATGATTCGGACATAGGACGAATAGTCCTTTGGGATCGCCGTCCCTGTGTACTGTTCGAGTACCACGTTCTGGAGTTCCACGGAGAAGGGTTTCAGGT
>CAYXFO010000741.1:0-1792 GCA_964464255.1 uncultured Pirellula sp. | reverse complement strand
ACACCCAGATGTTCAAAAGAGTGTTCTTTCGGATATCGATCGTGAACTCGAATCGGCACGCACTGAACTGCAGCAGGCTCGCGACCAACTCGCGAAGTGGGAATCCGATCCCGCAATGGAAATGGAGCGATTGGAAGCGATCGCTCGCGCCACGGAAGCCAGGAAGGTCTTGGATACCCACATGGATACCCAATCTCTGGGAAATTCGCGGCCATCCTCGGCTAGCAAGGGGATCGTGTTCGATGGCCGGGCAGGCCGTCGCATGATCTACCATGCGCTTCGTTCGCTACCCTCACTGAGCCATGGCTCGAGCGTTTCCTTCATCGTAGCTCCCTTCACTTCGGCGCACCTCAATGTTCAATTGACTCGAAATAGCGTCACGGGTGCGACCGCAACGTTTGTGGGCTTCGAGAACGGCAAGGTCAAGGCGTATCGGCCCGGAACGTTCGAAGAGTTCGATGTCGTGGAGTTCCAACTCGATTCGATTCGTGAGAAGGGCCCCTTCGAAGTTCGCATCGCGATCGATCGAGAGAAGGATCAAGGGATTCTGAGTCTGCGTCACACAGGATCAGATACACCCATCGTGTACAACATCCCGATCGCGCTCCATGGTTGGGATCCTGCAAATCATCCTGAGCAAGGGGTTTTGATCGATGCTCGACCCGGAGCTTGGGGATGGTTTGACGATTTCGTCGTACGAAGTACAGATGGCAATGAACTCTATCGATATGACTTCGAAGGAACATTCGAGAACGAGCCACAACGGAAATTCGAGGTAGGATCCGAACTGGTCGGACTCGATGGGTGGGAGGCGAACGCGACCTATAACCAGGCAGGCGGATCCTCGACGATCGCGGATGTCATTCCCGATTCCTACACGGCGAAACTGCGAGAGACTTGGGAACAGGCAGATCGCATCGCCAATCGATGGCAATTACAGGTTGACGCCGCGACTGCCAAGCTTCAATGGGTCGAAGCGCGACGCGCGGATTGGATCGCAAGAACCCTGGCCGAGCGATGTCGTTACGGCAGCCAAGAGGACTCGGCATCCGCGTTGACAGAGTTGGCGTGTGCAGCCTACCGAGCGGGGTATCATTTGCAACGAGCCAACGGCGGCTATCGGATGGCCAAGAGCCGATCGGAATTGGCGTCTGTCGAAGCTCTCGCTCCGGATGCCGCCGATCGCGATAAAAAGCTGACCTCGGCGCGGACCGAACTCCGTCAAGCGGAAATCGAGTGGCAACGGCTGTCAGCCCAAGCGATGGATGCGAATGCCGAGTCTTACGAACCACTCAGCCGCCAGTATCCTCGCATCAGTACAGGGCGCCGGGCTGCTTTGGCAACTTGGCTGACAAGTCCGAGAAATCCATTGACAGCACGTGTTGCTATCAACCACATTTGGACGCGGCACTTTCATCAACCGCTGGTTGCTACGGTGTACGACTTGGGACGCAACGGCGCTCGACCGACTCATCCCGAACTTTTGGATTGGCTCGCGGTGGAATGGATCGAGTCTGGATGGAGCATGAAGCATGTGCATCGTTTGATCGTCACGAGTCAGGCTTATCGCCGAGTTTCTTCCGTTGGCGGAGATCCGTCGGCAGCGATCGATCCAGGAAACAAATGGCTTTGGCGGATGAACGCCGGTCGCATGGAGGCCGAAGTACTGCGAGACAGCGTTCTGTCGATTGCAAATTGCCTCGATGAAACCCCTGGCGGTCAAGAGCTTGAAAACAACCAATCGCTGCTGACCTATCGCCGTTCGCTGTACTATTCCTGCCAGCCGGAGGAT
>CAYXFO010000740.1:0-1796 GCA_964464255.1 uncultured Pirellula sp. | reverse complement strand
ATGTCGAGGTGCGTCAATCGCAACTGGTTGCAACCTGGAATGGCCCTTCTGAGTTCTATCAAGGAAATACCGGTGAATACAGCCTTACCATCGAAAATCACGGGAGCATTGAATCCCTCGACAACACTTTCAGCGTGACCATTCCAACGGGTATAGATGTAGTTCGACTTCCTTCCGGCGTTTCGCAGACGGAGAACCAACTTCTTTGGGAAGTTCCCCGCATTGCCGTTGGCGAAACGCTGGAGTGGAAGTTTCAGTTCGAGATGAACCGTTCCGGAAATCTGACGTTCACCGTGGACGCTGACTCTTCCACAGGTGAACCAACCCAAGCGACCCTTCAAACGCGCGTTGACGCCGTCGCTGACTTATCTTTGTCAGTCAACGATCCGATATCTCCCGCCCCCGTCGGCCAGAGTGTGGTCTACCAGATCACAATCAGCAACCGAGGCAAGAAGGTTGCCGAAGATGTCTTTGTCATCGCGCAGTTTTCCGATGGCATCGAACCCACTCGCATCGATGGACACAGCGGCAAACTGGTCCCCGGACAAGCACTCTTCGATAATATACCGAAGATCGAACCAGGGCAGGAATTGGTCCTCACCGTCACCGCTCAAGCATCCAAGCCGGGTACGCATCGATTCCGCGCGGCTGTTCGATGCCAAGGCAGCGACGATGACCTGCTCAAAGAAGAGTCGACCCGCTACGCAGCATCCAGCAGCGGAACCAACCCATCGAAATAAGCGCAATCCCCGCGCAGGAACTGTGGCAGTCATCGCCATGTCCCTCGCACGTCGACCCAGATGCTTGCTTGCGCATATGGGCTAACGTTGACACCACCACCGCAGAGCGTCGTGCCGCTTTCTACTCCATTTTTTTCTACTCCATTGCTCCCCTGTTCCTCTTGACTCCCCCAGTTCCCAACCTATACTTTCAATCGATCAGTCAATCGATTGATTGAATGATTAACTAAGAGCAACCGATTCAAGGGATCATTCATGGGATCGACAGGGTGGCGAGGAAGTCATGGCTCACACATCCGATGCAGAGTGCTTTGGGGAAGATCACGGCGGGGTGAAACATGCTCTTCCGATCCCCAGTGCCGAAGCCTGCAAAGTTACGGCCGCCATTTTTCGCGCCCTTGGAGACGAACGCCGTCTGAGCCTCTTAGCTTTGCTCGCACACCGAGAAATGTGTGTCACGGAATTGACTGAGCGACTGCAAGACAATTTGCCTGCCATTTCGCAACGACTCAAGCTCCTTAGATCGGAGCGGATTGTCGTAGCGCGTCGCAAGGGAAAACATGTTTTTTACTCGCTCGCGGATGAACACATCGCTCATTTGATTGCAAATGGTCTCGCTCACGGTAGCGAGAAATAGTTCCCCACTGACAACAAAACTTAAGGAAAATGAACATGACCAAGAGTCACGACCATCACGATCACGTGCACGGAGCCTCATGCGGCCACACCGCCATCCAGCATGGCGACCACGTGGACTATCTGCACGATGGCCACCTTCACCATCAAACGGCAGCCGGTTCTGTTGAGGAACATGCACTGGATGTGACCTCAGCCAACCCAGACCAATGCACAGGAGGACATGCTTGTTCTGCGCATAGCCAAGATCACGTTCACGGCCCAGGCTGTGGACACCCAGCAGTTCCTCATGGAGACCACGTTGACTACCTAGTCGATGGTCATTTGCATCATCAACACGACGGACATTGCGACCATCACGGCTCGATCCAAGTGCTTGCGAACGGCTAGTCGGAAACCCTCCAAGGGGGACTTAGCCCC
>CAYXFO010000739.1:0-1803 GCA_964464255.1 uncultured Pirellula sp. | reverse complement strand
CGCAAATCTAGATACAGCAATCGATAAAGGAGGGCTGGAAGAGGACACTTATAAGCGATTGAAGACAGGCATAACTGCAGTGCTGTCGCAGCAAGATGATCCCTCTGCAAACGAGTATCTGCAACAGCGATGGCGGAAGAGCCCAGATCGTCGAGCTTCCATCGCGTTGGCGTTGGCCCAAAAGCCAAGTGAGGAAAACTGGGACTACCTCGTCCGGTCGATGGGCGTTCTCGAATTATTCGCAGTGCCGGATGTATGCAATGCACTGATGCAAATCGATGCTGTAACCGACGACGCCGATGCGATTCGGCAGACCATCCTACAGGGATGCAAATTGGCCGATGCCAATCAGGATTCAACACCGATTCGAAAACTCCTCGAGTACTGGATCGGTGAGACACCGACGCACACGGAATCCAAAGACAAAACACCCATGAGTGTTTGGCAAGAGTGGTTTTCTGAGCGATACCCCGATTCTCCCCCGGCAGCACTTCCCTCGGAAAAAGACCCGCCGCGATGGTCGTTGGAGTTTCTCGACCAGTACCTCAATGGCGAGCAAGGACGTGAAGGGTCTGCTGTTTTGGGAGCAGCGATATATGCCCAAGCTCGCTGTAGCGCATGCCATAAAATGAACTCGCAAGGAGGCGGCTTTGGGCCGGATCTCACGAGTGTCAGTCGTCGGTTCACCCGTACCGAGGTACTGGAGTCGATTCTCTTCCCGTCGCATGTGATCAGTGATCAATATGCGAGCAAGAAGGTCGTGACGAAAGATGGAGAAATCTACAACGGCATTGTGGTAAATACTCCCAAGGGGGTCGCGGTTCGCGTCAATGAGACCAAGGAATTCGTCGTTGCGAATGAGGACATTGAAGAGATAGCCGCTAGCAAAGTATCATCGATGCCCGCAGGCTTGCTCGACGAACTCTCCCCCACAGAGATCCGTGATCTGATGTGCTATCTAGGATTTATTCCCGAGGAAAAGAAAGCTGCCGAGAAGCCAGCTACGATTCGTAGATAAGCGACTTTTTCACCCTGCGGACCAGCGACGGTTGTTGCCTTTTGAGCATCTGCCGTTGTGGCTTTTTGCAATATTCTTTCGACCGTGAAATTGCCTTTTTGTGTTCGGGATTTCGACGGGCTGGTATTGACCGTTTTCGATCGGTTTTTCTAGTCTTCCGAAAGATGGAAAGCATGATATTCGGCAAGCGTTCCTGATTGCGCAATGCGAAGTGCTTTTTTAGTGCTTCGCATGGCTCGATCTTGCTGAATTCACTCGAAGCGTGAGGCGGTATCGATGGGGAAACCCGAATCAACAAGCACTTCCATGACAAGGCTCGCTCATGTCGCATTGGCATTGCTTGTGTACTGCACTTGGTTGATGCCTGCTTCCGTTGCATTCCAAGGAAGTACATCTTTGGTGAGACGGAATGTCCAGGTCGATAAGAGCAAGATATCGACCGTTCAAAATTATCTGCGGCAATCGTTTCAGGGGCGATTGTTCTCGCATCCAGCGAGGCAGGATACCTGGCTGTTGCAGATCGGCCAGGAAACTGCTGCTATCCAATTCAATGAGCTAGGAAATAGTATTCGGCTGGAAGGCCCCTCCGGCATTGTTGCTGATCTTGAGGTGATGGCCGGAGAGATCAGCCGCATGGATCGCGATTCGACGATCCGATTCCTTTCCCTCAACGATAATGGTCAAGCATCTTTAGCGGTCTTTTCACGCCGAGTAAATGAGTCGTACCTGTCGAACTCGGCTCGCGGTACATCATCACCTTTAAATAGCGCGGCTGGATCAAAGCT
>CAYXFO010000738.1:0-1804 GCA_964464255.1 uncultured Pirellula sp. | reverse complement strand
AGAGGGCTTTACGGTGCGACGAATTGCGTCCTAGAACTCGGCCTTTGCGTAAGTGTCTCATAATTGATTGATGGTTCTAACGTGAAGTCGTTTTTGGATTTCGAGTCCAGTGTTTTGCTAACGCATGGAAGATGGAATACGCATGCCGAGGTGCAAACCGATCGAACCGAGTTTTTCTCGGACTTCGGTAAGCGTGGTCTCTCCGAAGTTTCTCACTTCGAGGAGTTGGTCTTCGGTCCGCTGAACCAAATCGCGAACATACCGAATCCCCTCGCTCTCGAGGCAGTTGTTGGCTCGGACCGATAGACGAAGATCGTTAACCAACATGTTCAGTTTGGCTTCCAATTGCGCTTCCGCGCTTCCGGGGCCACCACGTGCAACTGCGTGAACCTGGCGGCCCAATTCATTTGACTGAACGAACGGATTGAGATGCTTTCGAAGGATCTTCGCTCCTTCGACCATTGCCAATTCCGGATGGAGGGAGCCATCGGTCCAGATCTCGATGATCAAGCGATCGTAGTTCGTCTTTTGGCCAACACGGGTTTCCTCCACCGTGTAGCGAACGCGTACGACAGGGCTGTAGACCGCATCGACAGGAATGATTCCGATTTCATGGTCGCCGGAGCTATGTTCGGAGGCAGGCACATAGCCGCGGCCGTTCTCAACAACCATCTCCATCATGAACTCGGCGTCGCCGGTGAGCGTTGCGATCACGTGGTCCTTGTTGATGATTTCCACATCAGCGTCGGTCTGTACATCAGCACCTGTAACGCTACCAGCCTTGCTGCGAACAACCGTGAGGACGCGAGTGTTTTCACTGTGGTTTTTCACCACGAGTGCTTTCACGTTCAGAACGATCTCAGTCACGTCTTCGAGAACGTTGGGGATCGAGCTGAACTCGTGCTGAGCACCCCGAATTTTGATTTGGGTAATCGCGCTCCCTTCGAGACTGGAGAGCAACACACGTCGGAGACTGTTACCGATCGTGGCACCGAAACCACGTTCGAACGGCTCCGCTGTGAATTTTCCGTATGTGGAGGACAACGTCGATCGTTCGATACTAACTTGACTGGGAAGCTCCAATCCGCGCCAGCGAACATGCATATGAACAACTCCTGATATTTCTTTTCCGTGGGGTTCTCTGAGCTAGATTTCCAAGTTGCTTGAATGCATCAAACTCGTCGACGCTTACGGGGTCGGCACCCGTTGTGAGGGATGGGGGTGGTATCTTCGATTTGCTTGACCGTAATTCCAGCCGCCTGAAGAGCGGTGATTGCGGATTCACGACCGGAACCTGGCCCTTTCACTCGAACCTCAATGTCTTTTACCCCAAACTTAGCGGCCTTCTCAGCAGCTTGCTGGGCTGCACTCTGGCCTGCGAACGGCGTACTTTTTCGGGAGCCTTTGAATCCGCACGTGCCAGCACTAGCCCAGCAGAGGGTGTCCCCCTGGGTATCGGTGATCGTTACATGGGTGTTGTTGAACGTTGCCTTGATGAAGGCGATCGCCGACGTCACATTGCGACGCACCTTACGCCGCTTGTTGGTTGCATCCTTGTTGGTCTGTTGCTTTGCCACGGTATCGAATGAGTCTTAGTGAGGGGTGGTAAACAGGAATGGAAATGGGGCGGTGAAGGACTAACGCAAGTCCTTAACCCCCTTCTTGCCAGCGACGGTCTTTCTGGGTCCTTTACGGGTTCGGGCGTTGGTTCGAGTTCGTTGGCCGCGAACCGGTAAGCTCTGCTTGTGACGGATCCCTCGGTAGCATTTGATTTCTCGGAGGCGGTGAATCGACTGCCCTACTT
>CAYXFO010000737.1:0-1809 GCA_964464255.1 uncultured Pirellula sp. | reverse complement strand
TGTTCATCCAGTCCGAATGGAAATCCCGACCAAACGATGAATCGGTAGGGGACCGCCATCGGACCGGCCTGCTGATTGTATGCGGCCAGGTTCTTGAAGGAGTTTCTCAAACTTTGTTGAATGATGTCTTCAACGTGTCTGGCGTTGAGTTCCAACTGATGTGCGATATGCACAGGCTGGGTCCAAACCCGATGATTAACCAATTGAGGATCGATATCCGCCAGATGCATAAGCCACGAGAATTCCTTTCCCAAGCCCTCTGGATCGATCACAGTAACGTGCATAGAACCGGCTGGCAGGGAGGTGACTGCTCGCAGAAGAATCTGCCGCACCAATCCTTGGGCCAGCGGGCGGGCCCCGGCGTCGTAATCGAGGACGAGGCTTCCATGATGGAGCAAGTCGAACAGGACAGGAATTCGCTCATCGATTAAACCGTGAGTCGATAGATCCTCAGATCCAGTTGGGGTTGGGAACAATCGCTCGATCCCCACATTGCCGATCGGCCATGCCAAGGCACTCGGATCTCGCCTCCAAGCCCCTTCGAGCATTTCCTGAGACGACCACGGCGGATAAGCGGCCTGGATCGCGTCCTTTTGTTGGCTGATTCTTGCTGATGTACGGTGAACTCCGCTCTTCCAACGCTCTGCCGCCTGTTTCAAAAATGCATCGAACTCCTTTTGCATCGCGAGCAATCGCCTTGCGTGCAGTTGTTTCACCTGCTCACGTTCCTCGAGTTGCTTACCCTTGGTTTCCGAAATCGTCTTCGATTCGGACTGATCGATGCTCACCATTTCCTGCTTGCGATGAGTAGCGTACTCAACTCTTTTGCGCACCGCGCTCTCTGCGATATTTTTCTTCGTCTCTTGATATTGAGAATCGATCGCGCTCAACTTGGTTTGATGCGCTTCCTCCAATGCCTGTAATTCTGTCTTGAATTCGCCATCGAGTCTCGCCAGAGTATTGAGATGATTCTGCTCGAGCAACCTTCGACCACGCGTCAGAATTGCATGCAGTTCCTTCTCCATGTCGACGATCGGAGCAAATAGTTGCTTGAGTTTTCGAGTCAGAAAGGGGGATGAGGCGAGAAAGACCAACGCCGGAACGACGACTGCCGAAGCGATCCCCGCAATGCCCCGAACCAACGGATCTGTTTGCAAGGCATAGGCAATTCCCCCGCCAGCTACCCCTGCAAAAATTCCGAGCACGATCAAAAGTGGAAGGCTGACCAAACGTAATGAGGGAAGTTTCTGCAGTTCCTCCATTCGTTGAATCGCTTCTATTTTCGTTCGCTCGAATTCTTTCACAACGCCATCCATGGTCGCAATAGTCGCGATTTCCCCAGCGCGAACAGGAGGAGACTGAGAAGTCCACTGCGCCAAAGCGGGATCACCGGTCTTGGCACCGATCCATTCTCTCGCAGTCTGCATGCGTTGATCTAAACTCTGCTTTTCACGATCGATTTTTCCAAGTTCCGTTTCTCGCAGCTTTTTTGCTTGCTCTTTCGCCGAATCGATTTTCTTCTTGAGTTTCTGTTTCGATTGGTCAAAACCATTTAGTTCCGCAGAGCGTTCAGCCTTGTAGTTCGATTTAGCCTTTACCAAGTCTTCTTTTTGGCGATGCAAGCTTTCAAGTGCTTTTCGCTCGGACTTGCCCAGAAGTGTGTCGAGAGACGAATCCAATCTTGTGATTGCATTCTGAAGACCCTGTTCCTGCGACCGGAGCAATGCCTCGAAGGACTCGCGATGGGCAATTTCTAGTTCAGTGCTCTTCAATCGCAACGATTGTGCACCGATCGAATGGGTCCGGTTG
>CAYXFO010000736.1:0-1811 GCA_964464255.1 uncultured Pirellula sp. | reverse complement strand
TTGTCCACGTGGGGCGATCATCCGATATTGGGGGGGCGAGCGGTGGAATGCCCCGCGTCGAGTGGAAACTCGGGGTACGGCTTTTCAGGCTTGCAAACCAAACCTCCGCAGATAGAATCGCGTGTTAGAGCTACCTCGTTTCAATGGCTAGGTGACTCACGACGTTTGATTCCTCCTGGGAGCCGGGCGTCCAATCGGGCGTCAAAGCAAAAGCCGCGAGCCCGAAAAGCGACGAAAACATGACGTTTTTAATGATGGCGATGTAGCTCAGTCGGTTAGAGCAACGGCTTCATAAGCCGTGTGTCGGTGGTTCGAGTCCACTCATCGCTACTCACGGGAACCAAGATCCCTCAGGCACCCCGTCACCTATGGTGTTTCCTCGATCGCTGACGAGTTAACAGGTTCTATTCTCCGGCAGGCCTCTCATTCCCGTCCTTTCCTTCTTGTGCCCCCTTCCTCAACGCGGATCATCCATAACGAGCCAAGGCCTGTCGCCTTATGTTTGAAACGCTGCAACAAGATCAGAAATTGCGATGGGAAAAGGGGGACCGCGTTCCGGTTGCCTACTATCTCAAGCAATACCCAGAACTGCAGCGGGATTCTGCCATCGTTACATCCCTGGTCATTGAGGAAATGCGTCTGAGGGAATCGCTCGGTGAATCGATCGATAAGGACGATTACCTGCGGATGTACCCGGAATGCCGCCATGCAATCGAGTCTTTTCAATCGACTTACGACACAGTCGATTCCGTACTTTTAGAGACCCATCTGCCAAAGCACACCCACGCTTCTGATCTCGACTCCGTCACAGGGACCATTCAATTCAACGTTCCGGCCCCCGAGCCATCGGTCCCTGATGAAAATCAAACCTTGCTGCTTGATCAGGAAGGCAACCTTGAAACCCTGGCTCTGTGCCCGTCATCGCTTTCTCAAAAGCAGGTAACTCCAGTCGATGAACTAGCCAAAAGTTTCCCGCGGATTCCAGGCTTTGCGATCTTAGAGGAAATCGGGCGCGGAGGCATGGGAATCGTCTACCGCGCTACGCAAATTTCCGCCAATCGCACCGTTGCCCTCAAGGTCGTGCGGAGCGACCAACTCGATATGATGTCCAAACGGGACCGAGAAGATGCACTGAACAGATTCACCACCGAGGCCCACGCGGCAGCCTCTCTGCAACACGACAACATCGTCGCAATTTACGAGGTGGGCGAAGTTGTCGACAAGTCAAGCTCCGGCATTCCGCTCCACTACTACGCGATGCGATTTGTACAAGGGGAGAGCCTATTCGATTTGGTTCGAGATGGACCACTCGATAATCGACGAGCAGCGATGTACATCCACAAAGTTGCGAACGCCCTGCAGTCAGCCCACGAACATGGCATCCTGCACCGCGATATGAAGCCGCACAATGTGATGATCGAGAAATCAACCGATCGACCACTCGTCGCTGATTTCGGACTAGCGAAAATCGTCGATAGCGGACAATCGATGACCTACGCTGGACAAGTCATGGGCACCCCCGCGTACATGTCGCCCGAACAAGCCATGGATGCGGCAAAAGTGACCGCTGCAGCGGACCAATACTCGATCGGAGCAACACTCTACCACGTCTTGACCGGAAGACCCCCATTCGTCGCCTCGAACGCTCCGGAAACCATCCGTCAAATGCTCGATCAGCAACCGGTCAGTCCTCGCACCCTGAACCCCTCGGTGCACCGCGATCTGGAAACCATCGTTCTAAAGACTATTCACAAAGATCCAAGTCGAAGATATCGATCCTGCAAAGAACTTGCCGACGACCTTCAACGATA
>CAYXFO010000735.1:0-1814 GCA_964464255.1 uncultured Pirellula sp. | reverse complement strand
ACTCCAACTGGTCCTGGTTATGGGGCTCCTTCCGCTAATGCGGGGTCCGGATCACCCTTTTTCTACGCCCCGCCGACCGCGATGCCGATGCCAACACCTCGTACGGCGAGCCGCCATTCATGGCTTCATCCATTCCGCCACTAGAGCCTTTGCCGGTACAACCGACGGGCAAGCCACGGATCTATCTCGATCACGCAGCGACTTCATGGCCCAAACCGCCGGGGGTACTCGAAGCCTGTGTTGAATACCAGAACCAGATCGGGGTAGCAGCTGGCCGCGGCGTCTACCGCAACAGCCAACGCGCCGATGCTGTGATCTCTGACGTAAGAGGATTGGTTGCGGAGTTGATCGGCACGCCGCATCGCGATTCGATCGCCCTGACTTCCAATGGAACGATGGCTCTCAACGCCGCCATCCTTGGCATATTGCATGAGCCGATCCTTGAAACGGTTCATGTGGTGACCACCGCGATCGAACACAACAGTGTATTGCGACCGTTGACACAACTGCGCAAGATGCGTGGCCTGAACGTCACGATTGTTCCGTGTGATCGCGAAGGCTTTGTAGATATGCACCGGCTTCAATCAGCCATGCGACCCAATACCCGCTTGGTCGTGCTGAATCATGCTTCCAACGTCACGGGATCCATCATGGATCTCACCCATGCGGTCTCGATGGCCAAATCGCATGGAGCAACGGTACTCGTCGACGCAGCACAGACTCTCGGATTCGTTCCGATCGATGTCACGGCGTTGGGCATTGATATGCTCGCCGCACCGTTGCATAAAGGGGCATGCGGGATGCTGGGGACAGGTTTTCTGTATGCGCATCCGCTCATCGGTGAAAAGCTTCGGATTCCCTGGATCGGCGGGACTGGACGAAGCAGTGATTCGCTCGACGATGATTTTCCATGGCGTGATGCCGTAGAGTCAGGCAACATGAACGTCCCCGCCTTGGCCTCGGTCGCTGCCGGAATCCGGTGGCTTAAGGGGCATCAGCATGTTGCTACCTGGGAAAAATGGACAGCATCGATTCTTGGTGCGTTCCATCACTGCTCGCGCATTCGATTGATTGGCCCGAACGGAATCGGTAATCGGCTCCCTGTGTTCAGCCTAGTGAGTGAGACGATGGACTGCCATGAGTTGGCGATGTTGGTCGATAGCGCGAGGGGTTGGGAAGCTCGATCCGGTTTCCACTGCGCGGCTGCGATTCACGATGACCTCGATACCAAGCGCTATAGCGGCACGCTGCGGATCAGCTTGGGCCACACCTCCACCGACTCCGACGTTGCCGAGGTATGCGAAGGTCTCCGGTGGCTCGATAGCTTGTAACGCTCAATCAGACAAAAGCAATCAAATGCGGTAATCGTGGCCAACCGTGCAGATAAGCATGTCGGGCTAACTCTTTCGGGCAAATTCTCAGCCGATTCGCGGTCATTGCTTGACCTATGTCGTGCGTAGCAGGGGGGCAAGTACTTGATTCTCGGTCCCGATGATCCCGACATGAAGCCTGACGGTTATTTCGTATTCCGGTCGCCCAGTTCTGGTCGGTCACCTTGTATGAGGCAGAAAACGCTTCGGGGCTTGCCAACGGCCAGCCGTTTCCTTCGCCGTCCTCAGACTGTACGGTCCGACCGAGGCAGCGATTGAGAAGACCTGGAAGCCCGGGGATTTGCAAAAAATCAAGTAAGCAACCCTGCGCCGCGCAGAGGAACTTTGCAAACTCATCTTCGTCATTCATCGCACTCCCACTGCCTGCTCATGGGTGGCACGCTCGGAGGCTTTGCGACGGGCGTGGGATTCGATAGACTCCCC
>CAYXFO010000734.1:0-1821 GCA_964464255.1 uncultured Pirellula sp. | reverse complement strand
TGCTCCGGCGGAAACTCGATGTGACAGTCCAGCAAGGAGCCTAAATCAGCATCCGTTGGTATGGAGATCTCAGCAAAAATCACGTCCCCTTCGCGTCGCATCGAAGTCGCTTCATACGGGCCAAATTGAACCCAATTCGGACTTCCATCCGGGATCGGTCGCCTCAAACCGGTCCGGTCCAACGGGATTCGTAGCAAATGAGTTCGGCCCCGTTCCAGTGTTTCCGGTTGGATCTGCCCGATCGGCTTGCCGTACTTCTCCCCAGGCTGGGTCGGATCCTCTAGCGAACCTGTTTGGGCTCGTCGCAGTTGACGATTATTGCTCGTTTCCACAACGCCTGAGTAACCACCCAGAATGTAGGGGAAACGGTCCGGCGTCACATGATAGTGATATCCCCGTTCCGAATCCTCATGGCCATTGCACGCATCGAGCGCCGAACCATTGGTCAAGTCCATCGCTCGGATGCCGTTAGACTCGAAGGGGCCGTAAACAGGATACCCATCGAACGCGAAGCCGATAATCGGGGAATGCCCCTGACCGTTATCTAGAAATGGAGACTTCACGCATATGGGGTACTTGTGATAGTGGTAGACCCCCGTTTGCTGGGGGTGTCCGCAACAGGAGTCGAGCCAGACCTCGTCATACCCCTCGACCGCATTCTTACCCCCCATCTCAAAGGGGTTGAAAAAGACCACACCATTCAGGGACATGCCAATCGGCCCCATAGGCAATCGCGTCACTACTTCCGCCTTGCGAGGCACTAACGGAAATCGAAACGTGAAATCCTGCACACGGATGGAGTTCGGATTATCGCTGTTGGGGAATACGGCCGTAGGATGATTCGGATACCCTTGGCTTTGTACGATCAGATGAGTCGCATCGTGCGAAACACGTACGTTTGCAATTCCATCTTTATTCGAGTCGAGCGTGTGATATGAAAACAGATCGACCCAACGCCCCGCATCAAGATAATAGTACGTCTTGGGCTCCTCTTTCGAGACATACCATTTGCCACCCACATGAAGCAAGCGGTCCTCCGTAACTTGAGTGGCTTGGGATTGAGCGGATATCTCTTGCGCGACAGACTTATTGTGGTAATCAAGAAACGATAGCAACGTTGCTAGGACCAAAACCCCTCGCATGCAACTACCGGATGCATTGCCCTCGGGAACGAACAATCGAAGTACGTGCCAATGCAACGACAGGCAAGATGATTTCATGTGTGTATCCTTCGCAGATTGCACTTCGGCGCACTGTGTTGTTAAAACCATCGACGGCAGATTTCGGCGTGAGGTTTCATCGTGCCAACTGCTGTCGTGATAGGTTATGAAGATTCAAAAGGTTTCTTTGGGGCCGGGGAACTTGCCATCTCGGACGCGATCTCGATAAGCGACGACCGCATCTGCAGCCAAGGATTTCAGGTCTGCAAATTGCCTAACAAACTTCGGTACGTAACCACTGTTCCAGCCTAACATATCATTGGTAACAAGCACTTGACCGTCGCAAGCGGCTCCTGCACCAATTCCTATTGTGGGAACAGTGAGTTTCTCGGTGATTTCGCGCGCCAGTTCGGCCGGTACGCATTCGATGAGGACCGCAAATGCACCTGCTCCTTGTGCGGCTAGTGCATCGCGCATCAAGCGATCAGCATCCTTCTGAACGCGATAACCACCTAAAGCATGCACGCTTTGCGGTCGCAACCCGATATGAGCGATCGTCGGGATGCCGGCATCGACCATGGCTCGTATCGCATCGGATTGCTGGTGCCCTCCCTCCATCTTGACGGCATGACACTGCGTCTCTTTCATGATGCGAGCGGCA
>CAYXFO010000733.1:0-1825 GCA_964464255.1 uncultured Pirellula sp. | reverse complement strand
AGCCGATTCCTAAGAATCGCCTGAACTCGAGACCTCTGGGCTGTAGTTGGGTGCTTCTTGCGTGATGGCGATGTCATGTGGGTGGTTCTCCCGCACCGTAGCGGCCGAGACTTTGATGAAACGAGCGGACGATCGGAGTTCCGATATCGTCCGGGTACCGCAGTAACCCATGCCCGCTCGGAGTCCGCCGACCAGTTGGTACACGTAGTCGGCCAAAGGCCCCTTGAACGGAACTCGCCCTTCCACACCCTCGGGAACCAACTTTGACAATTGGTCCTGTGTCCCTTGGCGATACCGCTCGCTCGAACCTTTGACCATCGCCCCGAGCGATCCCATCCCGCGATAGGCCTTGAATGTGCGGCCTTGGTACAGGATGGTTCGACCAGGACTCTCGGCCAGCCCGGCAAACAAGCTTCCAATCATCACCGTTTGAGCTCCGGCAACGATCGCCTTGACGATGTCGCCCGAGTAGCGGATACCGCCATCGGCAATGGTTGGAATGCCAGCTTGCGAACAAGCCTTTGTGGTTTCGTAAATCGCGGTGATTTGCGGGACACCGACTCCTGAAATGACGCGTGTTGTACAGATAGAACCTGGACCGATTCCTACCTTCACTGCGTCTGCACCAGCGTCCGCGAGCGCCTTGCCACCTTCGAATGTCGCAACATTCCCGGCGATGACGTCGATCGACCACTGGCGTTTCAGGTTGCGGACTGTCTCGATTACGTTCGTAGAGTGTCCGTGGGCACTGTCCACCACGAGGATGTCAACGCCACGACGGATCAACTGCTCGGCTCGCTCGTAATCGTGTACACCAATCGCGGCACCGGCCCGAAGCCGCCCCAACTCGTCCTTGCAAGCCGAGGGATAGCTTTTCATCTGGTCGATGTCTTTGATGGTGATCAAGCCCGTTAGTTTGTATTGATCGTCAACCAGTAAAAGTTTCTCCACCTTTTTATCCGTTAAAATTTTCTCAGCTTCCGCAAGCGTTACATTCCCCTGCGCCGTCACCAAATTCTCGCGGGTCATCACGGAGGAGATCGGCCGGTCGCTTGATTCCAGGAACCGCATATCGCGGCGGGTGAGAATACCAACCAATTTCCCATTGGATTCGACAATCGGAATGCCTGAGACGTTTTGCTTGCGCATGACGTCCTGGGCCGTTGCTACATTATCTGTGGGAAGCAGGGTGACGGGGTCAGGAATGATGCCATTGGCTGACCGCTTGACCTTCGTGACCTCGGCCGCCTGGGATTGGATATCCATGTTCTTGTGGATAATCCCCAGCCCACCCACTTTCGCCAGAGCAATGGCCATCTCGCTTTCGGTCACCGTATCCATAGGTGAGGAGAGGAGGGGAACTTCGAGTCGAATTTTCTTGGTCAGTTGCGTACTGACATCGACTTGCGAGGGAAGGATCTCGCTGAACCGGGGTTCGACCAGCACATCGTCGAAAGTAATCCCCTCATACGCAAGCTTATCAATCATGTTTTGTTTCCTGAAAGCTGGTGTTAACCACCCTGGAAACCGCCAGATTGTCGCAGAATCGCTAGCTTTCGCAACAGCACTCCGAGCCCTTCGAGCTCTCGAAAATGTGAAACTTTGCCGACACCGTTGAATTGTTTACCTGGAGTGATGTTGCCGGGAATACCGATGAAACGAGTGAGGGGATCCCTGCGCTGTGGGCTCCCGCAATCGTTTACAACGAGGCATGAAAGTCGTGAACAAGCAGTCGAAAACGAAGGGGAGCCTCATCCGAGCTTGGTGTCTCGGGCGGGGCGGCCGTCGAATGGTGGGTGCATTGTGTCTGATGTCGCTGGGAGGT
>CAYXFO010000732.1:0-1832 GCA_964464255.1 uncultured Pirellula sp. | reverse complement strand
GGTCAGGATACCGATGTCTTCCATCATCGCCTTGCGTCGATCGCCGTAGCCGGGAGCCTTCACTGCAGCGATGTTGAGGGTACCTCGGAGACGGTTGATGACGAGGGTTGCGAGTGCTTCCCCTTCGACATCTTCGGAGATGATGAGCAGTGGCTTGCTCTGCTGAACCACTTGCTCGAGGATCGGAACCAAGTCCTTAATGCTCGAGATCTTCTTTTCGTAGATCAGGATGTAGGCATCTTCGAGGACCGTCTCCATCGTTGTGGGATCGGTAACGAAGTATGGGGAGAGGTAGCCGCGATCGAATTGCATCCCTTCGACGAACTCGAGTTCGTCGTGGAGGCTTTTTCCTTCATCGACGGTGACAACGCCATCTTTGCCGACTCGCTCCATAGCATCGGCAAGCAGGTCGCCGATTGCTCGATCGTTGTTGGCGGCGATGGTCGCAACGTTGGCCATCTCGGCCTTGTCCTTGATCTTGATCGACATCTTGCGGAGCTTTTCAGTGATATCACTGACGGCTCGTTCGATGCCAGCCTTCATTTGGATCGGGTTCACACCGGCGACGACTGCCTTGAGCCCTTCGTTGAAGATTGCTTCGGCCATGACGGTTGCGGTAGTCGTTCCATCGCCAGCGACATCGCTGGTCTTGGACGCGACTTCGCGAACCATGCGAGCGCCGATATTTTCGTAAACATCTTCGAGGTCGATTTCTTTCGCGACGGTGACACCGTCTTTGGTGACGGTCGGGCTACCGAAGCTTTTCTGAAGAATAACGTTTCGTCCTCGTGGTCCGAGGGTAACTTTGACCGCGCGGGCGAGTTTGCTGACTCCGCGGCGGATGGCTTCGCGAGCCTCTTGGTCGAAAGCGATAATTTTTGCCATATTGTTCAATGCTCCGTAGATGAATAAGGGACCCGCAACGCGGATCGAGTTGTGTTCGAAGGGAAGATGGTTAGCCGAGGATGGCGAGAACTTCGGATTCGTTCATAAGAAGGTAATCGTCGCCATCGATCTCGATGGTTTCTCCGGCATAGCTGGTGAATAGGACGTGGTCGCCTACTTTGACTTGCAGTTGTGAGCGGCTGCCATTGTCCAAAACTCGCCCGTCGCCGACGCTGATGACCTTGCCGCGCGTTGGGCGATCTTTGGCGCTGTCTGGCAGGTAGATCCCGCCGACGGTCTTTTCCTGAGATTCCTGGCGTTGTACTACAATGCGATCTCCGAGGGGAACCAACTTGGTCTTGGTTTTTTCTTTCGTGGCTGCGGCCATCGACACAACTCCGTAAACGGTTAAGGTGATTCAACGGGTAACGTGATTCGTCGGGATGCTTACGCCAAAACGGCACGATCCAACGGATGCATCACCAGTAAGCAATTTCCGTGCCAGAAACATGCTTCATCGGCTCGCGGTATTTTCCACTGGGCATTGTTTCCAGGGGGCGGGGTGAACAGAATGGATCCTAGTCATTGTTCTTTTGCTGAAAGTTTTGGGGATTGAAAATGCCAGTTCGAGTCGCCTGCGCCTGTGGCCAAACGTTGAATGTTCCTGACCAACTGGCGGGTAAGGTGGTGAAGTGTCCCAAGTGTCAGAAGGGGGTGAGCGTACCGGGCGGAGCCAAAGCGGCAGTGGCCAAACCGGCAGTTCCACCGGCAACAACGAAAGCGGCACCGACGTCGAAAGCTCCGGCCGCCGCCATCGGCAGCGGAGCGAACGATGCCTTGGCAGGTCTTTTCGACCAGGCTGGTCTCAAGAAACGAGAGGGTACGTTTTGCCCATCCTGCGACAAAGTTTTGCCCCCAGGGACCGCCATCTGCGTGAACTGTGGCTT
>CAYXFO010000731.1:0-1839 GCA_964464255.1 uncultured Pirellula sp. | reverse complement strand
TCGCATCTGCGTAGTTTCGAACGAGATAACCTTCCGGGTCCGGTTCGCTCTGGCCGTGTCCGGGCAGATCCAACAGCGTCAGTGAATAACGCGACTCGAGCGATGGAAGCAAGGGTGTGAATGTTTGCCAACGCCTAGTAAGTCCGTGAAGGAGGACCAATTCGGAAGCGTCGCGGTGGCGTTTTTCCTCGTTGAGAAGCATAGGCTTAGATCTTTGAGCCAGCACCCTTGGTGAACGCCATGAACGCGGACTCCAGATTGATCTCTTCCGCAGCGAATTTGCTGAAGAGTATTCCGCGTTCAATCAAGTCGCCTGCGAGTGCCGAATAGTCGACCACGTCGGGGCTTAGTGTGACTCGGATCAGGCCATTTGCGATTTGTACCGCTTCGACGATGTTCCGTTCCTGTAGGACTTTCGCCGCTGCATCCAGTTGATTTGCCTGAATGGGTTGAATAAGAACTACGGTATTCGGTTGTACTTGCTTGATGATCGTCGCGACATCGTTGCTGGCTATCATTTTGCCCGCATCGATAATCCCGACTTTATTGCAGACATCGGCCAGTTCCGGCAAAATATGGCTGCTGACAATAATGGTCTTTCCCATCGCTCCGAGTCGCCGCATCAAAGCTCGCATTTCGATACGAGCTCTCGGATCCAGGCCGCTGAGGGGTTCGTCGAGCAGCAGGACGGCTGGATCATGCAGGAGGGTTCGGGCTAATCCCAATCGCTGTGTTTGTCCACGGGAGAGGGTGTTTGCATACGCGTCTCGCTTGAAATCCAGGTCGACGATATCGAGCATCTCGTTGCATCGCTTGCGTCTGAGTTGTGGACCGATCTTGTACGCAGCCGCGAAGAACTCAAGGTATTCGATGACGGTCATGTCGTCATAAACACCGAAGAAGTCGGGCATATATCCAACGAGACGACGTATCTCTTTCGGATGCGTGTAGATTGAGTAATCGCAAACGTAGGCCTCACCCTCGGTGGGTTCGAGCAGCGTTGCGATGATTCGCATGGTAGTCGTCTTGCCTGCACCGTTGGGGCCGATGAACCCGAATAGATCTCCCTGGCCTAAATCGAGATCGATATCCCGAATGGCATACATGTCGTCGTATTTCTTAGTGAGTTTGATCGTTTTGATCACGGTGGAAATCCATCAGGGACGGACGGGAATCGGGTAGAGACGCTCGGGAGAAGTCGAGGGGTTATTTATCTTGACTTTGAAGCTGAGCCGTACGGCAGTTATCTGACGACCGCCGATGGCTTGCACAGGTACTTGATCTCGCCGCGATGTCCAATTGCTCACAGGTTCGGAGACGAATCCAAAGATGACAGCCCGCTCGAGTTTTAACAGATCGGAGCATTCCAGATTGGCCAAGTAGCGGTTGTTGAGTCCCGTGTAAGACGAGCCGCCTGAGGAACGATGGAAGCTTAGCAACTCGGCGAGTCGGTTGATGTTGGTAATATCATTGGGATTCCAAGCAACCCCCAGTTCTTCGCCTGCGATAAACGCGCGGCGCTGCAATCGTCGAGTGATGTCCTTGGGGATGTTTGCTGCGATGGGAATCTGCTCCCCTGGTTTGATACGTGCCGGAATCGCGTAGGCACGACCTGCGAAATAGAGAGTTGCATCGATCAGGTCCACCGACAAAGGATTGATGCAGGCTCCTTGGAGCAAGTCGTCTTTCCCGGAAACCGTCGATAGATTGTTACCTTCCGGCGCCATCTTGATTGTTTCTGTCCAATGACCGACCAAGGCTTTGGTGCCGGCTGCAGGAAAACCCACGCCACTCAATTCGCTGGAGCTTGTGGACTCCGATAGTCTAACTTCGTAGGTT
>CAYXFO010000730.1:1299-1844 GCA_964464255.1 uncultured Pirellula sp. | reverse complement strand
ACGCCCACAAGAACAGAGTGATCCACCGAGATGTTAAGCCGGGCAACATTTTGGTCGACAGTAATAATCACCCGTACTTAACGGACTTCGGGTTGGCACTCCGCGAGCATCGGAAGCTTCCTGAAGAGTTCGCTGGTACCGTTGCATACATGAGTCCCGAGCAGGCGCGAAACGACTTGCATCGCTTGGATGGACGCACCGACGTTTACTCTCTAGGTATCGTCATCTACGAGATGCTGACGAATAAACGACCCTTCGTCAGTAGCAATCCCCTGGAACTAATCGAACAGGTAAGGCAATCGAGGCCGAAACCTGTTCGACAAATCGACGAGAGCATACCCGAGGAATTGGAGCAGATCGTTTCTAAATGTTTGTCGCATCAGATATCCGATCGATATTCATCTGCGTCCGACTTAGCGAAAGATCTCCGCGGGTTCCTTGAGAAATTCAAGACCATCGACCATCCTCAGCCGCCGATAAAGATATCGGACCGGGAGCTTCAGGACAGCGATGTCATCATCAGCTACGCTCAAGCCGACGATAAG
>CAYXFO010000730.1:0-1289 GCA_964464255.1 uncultured Pirellula sp. | reverse complement strand
CCCCGAATGCAAGAGGAGGTTGGGTTTCCAACTTCCGCAAGAACGTAACAGTCCGCGTTGAGCAGCTTTTGGGCGAATCGGTAAAGATTGTCCCTCTCGCGGCTAATCGCGAAGAGGTAATGGATGAGACTCTTGTCGATTCGGTTGGAACCGCCAAGACGCTTGTCTCGGTAATCAGTCCTGCGTTCACTAAGGTGAAGGACTGTCAGCGAATCATCGAGCGCTTTGCTGATGTCATTGAAAAAAAGGAGCAGACGTCACGCTTGATCAGCGTCGTGAAAACACCCGTCGCTGATGAGGGACTCCCAGGGGAATTGAAAAATGTCTTTTCAAGAGTTCGAGAATATGAGTTTTTTGAGCAGGAGCCGCAGACTGGGAAAACCCGCGAGTTGGATGAACTCTCGGGGGAAGAGACAAGGCTGAAATACTTCGAACGCATCTACGATGTGGCTGATGCTATTTTCGATATCATCAAAAGTGCTCGACGCGCGGAAAACTCTCAACCCCTATCCCGCTCCGCAGACCATCCAGTGGTATATCTCGCTGAAACAACTTCCGATCTTGCCAACGATCGCGAAGTGCTGGTACGAGAGCTGACGGCAAAGCGCTGTATCGTGTTGCCGGATCTCCCGTTACCTGGAAACCTTGCAGCCATCGAAGACAGGGTAAAGCAACACCTCGAATCAGCCAGCATCTGCATTCACCCAATCGGCTCCGTCTATGGTCTGATCCCAGAGGGTTCCTTGGAATCGATTGTTGCTATCCAATATCGCATTGCCTCAACCACAGACTGCCCTCAAATCATTTGGATCCCCAGAGATCGAGTGATCAAGGACTCCAGGCAGGAAGACTGGATACGAATGATCACATCTGATCCGAAACAATCCGAGGGAATAGAGATTATTGAGGATCGAATCAGCACCGTAAAAGACGTGCTCCTGAATCGGATCCTCAGCCAAACTGCGACGTTGAAGCTTGAACAAATCACGGACGGCATGCCTCCGCGTCTATACTTGATCTGCGATCCTGCTGATGAGGACCGAACAGCCGCGTTAGAGGAGTATTTCTACTCCCACGGTGTCGAGGTCCAGTTTCCTTCATTCCAAGGGGAAGAAGAGGACTGCCAAGCAATCCACTTGAGCAACCTCCGGAATTGCGATGGAGCGATAATCTATTTCGGAAGTACTACCAGACACTGGGTTGATTTCAATGCAAGAGAGTTGATTAAGGCAACAGGCTACCGCGACTCCAATCCGATCCCGGTCCGAGCAGTATTCGTCGCTCAACCT
>CAYXFO010000729.1:0-1849 GCA_964464255.1 uncultured Pirellula sp. | reverse complement strand
GTGTAGAGCCATGTGGGCGCGTCAGGCTTTTGGTCAAAGACACTGACGTAACCCAAGCGTTGTACTTTGCGAAGAGTGCTGTACTCGTAGTCCTGAAATGGTCCGGGCTCGGGTTCGCCAGCTCGACGATCTTGTCGAACATAGATCGGTTCGAAGAAGGCTCGCATGGCAAAGTAGTCTTCTTGGCGGATCGGGTCGTACTTATGGTCATGGCAATGCGCACATTGGACCGTCAACCCGAGAAACGCTTTGCTCGTGTGCTCAACAATATTGCGCATCCAATCGTTGGGATTGAGTGCGTACCAGTTGCGAACCAAATAGCCGGTAGCCACAACGGACTCGGGATCCTCGGAGTGCAACTCGTCAGCGGCCAGCATCTGCTGGACCATCCGATCGTATCCGACATCATCGTTAAGCGATCGAACGATCCAATCACGCCATCGCCAAACCTGGGGAGCGCTGTTCCAGACATCGGGCACACCCCGCCGGCCAAACCAATCGGCATAGCGCCAGATATCCATCCAGTGTCGGCCCCAACGCTCACCGTATCGGGGTGAATCGAGCAATCGCGACACAACGCGATCCACGGCATCGATCGAGTCATCCGCGAGAAACGCCTCGATCTCATCGGTAGTCGGGGGAAGACCCGTCAGATCGAGAGTGACTCGGCGCAACCAGACTTCTCGACTTGCAAGCGGGCGAGGCGAGACCCCCGCCTGCCGCATCCTCGCAATCAAGAATGCATCGATTGGATGATCGGAACCGATCTCGATGCTTGAAGGTACGTTCGGTCGGATCAGCGGTTGAAATGACCAATGCTTATCGGGATCCTCTTCGGGCGTATCGTCGGATGGTGCAACTGCCCCTTCGTTGATCCATCGTTCCACCAGAGCGGCTTGCGTAGCGGATAATGGCGCACCCTCCGGGGGCATACGCACCGATAGGTCGTTGGACGTGATCCGACGTACCAATTCACTTGCGGTCCCGTTGCCAGGAGTCACGACTCCCGCGCTATGAATCGAACCTACGGTATCCAGCCGCAGCCCGGACTCCTGTTTCAAGGCTCCGTGACATGCGAAACATCTCTCCCGCAAGATGGGCTTAACACCCTCGGCAAAGCTAACACTTATTGGCCCGGCGGATTCCGTAGTTATTTCCTGGGCTTGCACTGGATTCCAAAGAAGGCTTGATGTGCTAGCAAGCCAGAATGCAAATAAACCAAGGATATGAACCACTTTCCACGCGACGGCAGTCCTCATGGGGCGCGATTTCGCAGGATTGGCTGGATAGGGAGGATACATGGCAGGGCCCTCAATTGGGGAGCCTTGAGTATATACGATCCGATTCGGCTTGCGTTCTCAGTGCTAGTTTTAGTACAAGCAACGTCATTCTGGGATTTGCAAGGGGCTTCATCCGAAACATGGCGCAGCCATGCGCACCAACGGAGGGCGCGAAGCGATGGCTCGATCGCGTAGAAAAAAGACAACCAAAGATCGTCTGATCGAGGCAGCCTTGTACGCGGCACCGGCGCCGGTGCGAACGATCGCTTCGAATCCAACGGGATTCCGATTTCTGCTGATCGGCGGAGCCATTCTGATGGCGACCGGTATCCTGACGCTCGATTGGCGTGAAGGCATGCCTCAATTCAAGTTCCATCGCGACAAGGCCAGCCAAGTCAAACAGGACTTAGTCAACGACATCGGCAACAAGGTCCAAGGTTGGAACGGAGGATCGGCACCGGGGAACGGAAACCCGCCAGGTGTTTTTACTCAGGCTCCCTACAACCCCTATCAGCAGCCGGCTCAGCAAACACCACCTTCTCAATACGGCACTGGCTTCCCAGCGAATC
>CAYXFO010000728.1:0-1867 GCA_964464255.1 uncultured Pirellula sp. | reverse complement strand
GGATATGGCTGCATGGGACGAGTTCGCAGCGATTTATGGCCCCGTCGTCTACAAGGTGGCCACGAGCCGTGGCTTTCAATCGGCCGACGCTGAAGACTTGGTTCAGGAGGTATTCATGGCGGTTGCAGGCTCGATTTCCAAATGGCTCCAGCGGGAGGACCGCGGTGGTTTCCGTGCTTGGCTTGTGCGAATCACGCGAAATGCAGCGGTCGACAGAATTACGGAGCGAGCCACGCGTTCCTTGGGGCGCGATGGTAGCGAGGTCCAGATCGACTTGGCGAATTTGCCTGCACCTTCGGAACTCTCCAGCGCTTTGGATTTGGAGTACGAGCGAATGGTTTTTCAATGGGCTGCGAAGCGCGTGCGAGAGTCGGTAGCAGAGCACACGTGGCAGGCGTTCTGGCTGACGAGCATTAAAGAAATATCGATCGAAGCGGCCGCGGCCCAGCTGAAGACTCGCCCTGGCAATATTTATTTCGCGCGGAGCCGCGTGATGGCACGCATCAGGGAACTTGTCCAGCAATATCAGGATCCAAGATGAACGTTAGTCAAGTTGTCTGTGATGATGAAGCGCTCAAAGCAATGCTCCACCGCGACCAGGCTTTGGAGCCAAGTGAAGAAT
Source organism: uncultured Pirellula sp. (assembly GCA_964464255.1). Classification (GTDB taxonomy): domain Bacteria; phylum Planctomycetota; class Planctomycetia; order Pirellulales; family Pirellulaceae; genus JBKCUI01. The sequence goes on along the minus strand of CAYXFO010000728.1, from coordinate 1,245 downwards.
GCATCACTCATTTAGAAAATTGCATTCGCTGTCAGCAGCGTATCGAAGAACTCGCGGGACCGATGGCGATGTGGCTTGGGGTGAAGGCCGCAATCTCAGCAACAGTCAGTGCCGACAAGCGACGGGGCGTTTCGGCAGTTGTAACGGATCCGTCGGCGATCCACTGGACGGAGTCGATGGCAAAGCAGTTGCTGTCGCCTCCATCGCACGGGGAAATGCTCGGGCGACTGGGCCGATATGAAGTCGAGCGATTGATTGGTTCTGGGGGGATGGGAGTCGTCTTCAAGGCATTCGATACGGAACTGAACCGACCCGTCGCCATCAAGCTCCTTGCGCCATTCCTTGCCAGTAGTGGTCCAGCTCGAAGTCGATTCTCGCGCGAAGCACGCGCGGCCGCGGCGGTCGTGCATCAACACGTGGTGCCAATACATAATGTCGAGACGGAGCGTGAGTTACCATTCATTGTCATGCAATATATTTCCGGCGAATCGCTACAGGCACGTGTCGATCGCGAGGGACCACTCGAGTTATGCGAGATCCTTCGGATCGGCATGCAGGTTGCCGACGGTCTCTCTGCCGCACATCAGCAAGGACTCGTGCATCGAGATATCAAGCCAGCAAACATCTTACTCGAAGAAGAAATTGATCGAGCACTTATCAGCGATTTCGGACTTGCTCGAGCAGTCGATGATGTCAGCCTGACGCGCACCGGTTTTCATCCTGGTACACCACAGTATATGTCTCCCGAGCAGGCTTCCGGTCAAAGCGTCGATGCACGCAGTGATCTGTTCAGTCTAGGCAGTATGCTTTACACGATGTGCACAGGGCGGCCGCCGTTTCGAGCAGAGAACAGTCTAAGCGTGATGCGGCGGATAGCGGATTGCGATCCGCCACCGATCCGCGAAGTCAATCCTCGAATTCCGGATTGGCTAGAGCGACTGGTGATCACGTTGATGGCAAAACGAAAAGACGATCGCCCGCCGTCCGCTGCGTTCGTGGCAGGCCTTCTGCAGCAATGTCTGGCTCATATCGAACAGCCTCATTCGGTGTCACTTCCGAAAGAGCTGTGCCCGTTGCAAGTGACTTCTTCTCAAAAACGCAAAAGGAAAATTGGGATGTTGATTTCAGTATCGGCAATGACTGTCGCGCTGGTTTGGGCGGGCTTTGGCTTATGGATGGATGACCCGGCTCCATCGGGTTCTGCCAAAGAGGCCCCGCAAACGACCCCGGCGGATGATGCTGACG
>CAYXFO010000727.1:0-1872 GCA_964464255.1 uncultured Pirellula sp. | reverse complement strand
AAGAATGGTCGTCGCGACCGTGAATGATTCGCTGCGGAAGCCGGGTTGTGGCACCTGAACATCCACAAGCCGAATCTCGATGCTCTCGGGCATGCGTTGGTAATCTTCGATACTCATCCAATCAGGACGTCGCGGTAACTTCCAAAGTACTTTGCGTTGGCCTTTGCAGATTCGCTTCGCATCTTCAGGATCGTCCTCGCGTTTGTGGTGATTCTTCATAACAACATCGACGCCTCGAGCCTTGCACATGGCCAATAGCCAGTAGGTACAGTAGTACGAATCGGCGACCAAAACATCGCCAGGGCGAAGGTTGTCCAGGAGTTGTCGAAGCAAGGCTGTCTCACCGGTTTCTTTTCCGCAATACGGCCCAATTGCCAAATCAAATAGAATGCCTGTGGCCATCGAAATCAATGACACGCACCGCAGTATCGGAAACCCCAACCCCTCCTCTTGCGCGGGATTCTGAGGATACTCCGCTTGGTTCTCCGGGGTGTCAGCCGCATCAACGGTAAATCCATCGACCAGCAACACACGCCCTTGGATCGGTTGCGAGCGAACCTCCCCGATCGTGGTCTGCATCATCCTCTCTTCGGCCTGCTCAGCGACTATCGGTTCGGTCAGATCGACAGAAGATTCAGCGAGCTTCGTGATACGGCGAACGATCCAAGCGATCAATTCAGCCTGGATTTTCATTCTGGCGCGGCTGTAGGCACCGGTGTTGGTATCACTGACGATCCGGCCTCCAGTCGCCCACCAAGCAGCGATTCGAGTGACTGCGGCGGTAAGACTGCGCTGCTCTCCCTTGAAAAATGCCTGTGAAACCAAGGCCCACAACACTAAAGCCGGTGTCTAGACGGCATCGTCATCGCTACCGAAATCAACATCAAATTCCTTGAAAGCCTGCTTGAAGAGTTCGCTATTGATGACATCGGCTAGCGGAAGCGACTCGTCTTGGAGCATGGAATCGCTGAAAAGTGAAAATGACGATGCTTTACGAGCCAGTGGACTGTAGAGTGACATGGGTCTTCCCTGACCAAAAGTTTCAACTAGCCCAAAGCCAGGGAAGCCCACGTCGAAACGAATGATACCGGCAGAGTGGTTCACGTCGGAACAGCAAATCGGAATTCGTTTGGACAAAAACATAAAATTCAAAACGCGAGAACGTCGCGGGGATCGTTGCTGCGCACTGGCCACCAAAAATCGCGTAAAATCAACGGCAGTGCCATTCGGGTCAGGTACCTTTTTGGTTGACTGGGTAGACTGCAAAGTGTACCCTTCTGGAGCATGAGCACTATGTTCCAGCGAGATCGCCAGGAGCCTTAACATTGGACCGCGAAGAGCTTTGCGAATGGATCAGGCTAGGGCCTATTCGAATCACCATGAACAGCGGCGATACGGTTGATATCACCAATCGCGAACTGGTTACCGTCAGTTCGATGGCTGCTGTGGTGCTCGTGCGATGCGAGGACGGTCGGTATCGCCATCACATCTATCCACTGGTGACCATGGGTAAGGTCGAGCAGCTCGAGCCGGCCTCCTAATCGACCGATCGCCCTTGGAGGACGGCGGAGCTTCGTTGGGTCAGCCTGTCAGCCCCTGCTTTCGGTTTTCAGGTCACAGAAACAAAGGTGTCAGGAGTCATTGATTTGCCTAGACCAAAACGAGCCGACGAAGCCTACTGCCTCTACCACGCTCTGAACCGTGGAAACGCGAAGAGTGACATCTTCAAAAAGGACGCTGACTTCGATGCTTTCGAGCGAATCCTTGCCGAAGGCTTAGAGCGGTACCCTTGCCAAATTTTGGCGTACCAATTGATGCGCAATCATTGGCATTTTGTGCTGCGACCTACTGAGGACGGAGGCATGAGCAACT
>CAYXFO010000726.1:0-1873 GCA_964464255.1 uncultured Pirellula sp. | reverse complement strand
GTAGAACAGTTGTCCCAACTGTTCTACGTCTTGCTCCCCTTAGTGGCACGACGCTCCGCGTCGTGAATGACTTGGGTAGGTGTCCATTTTATGTGACTGGGGAGTGTATGACTGGGAAGTGAGGAATCACGACGCGGAGCGTCGTGCCACGTTTACACTTCGATGCCTATTCGTGCCTGAGAGCCTCGATCGGACTCATCTTCGCTGCTCGAATGGCGGGATAGATACCGAATATCAATCCGACCGCCAGCGAGATCAAAAATGCCCCTGTGATGCTCTCGGGGACAATGGAAGGCTCGACTGTACGCACGACCGCTGGCAGGTCCATCATCTGCTTCTCAAACCAGGAGTTTGCCAGCGATCTTGCCGCAGATACCGCTGGTCCACAGAGCAATCCAAACAGAATCCCGGTGATGCCGCCAGTCAAACTCAAAACACTTGTTTCAACAAGGAATTGCCGGATGATGTCACGGCGTTTCGCTCCGAGCGCCCGCCGGATACCGATCTCGCGTGTTCTCTCCGTCACCGTTGCGAGCATGATGTTCATGATCCCGATTCCACCGACAAGCAACGAGATCGATGCGATCATGGCGGCCAAGACCATGAACATGTACTTGGTGGTCTTTGCTTGTTCCAGCAACTCGAGAGGAACAACCACCGAGATGTCCTCCATCTTCTCGTGACTGCTCAGCGCCGTGGAAACGAGTTCTGCGGTCTTCTTGACATCGTTGACATCTCGGCATCGAAGTGTGATTTGGTTGAGTTCGATAATCTCTCCTTCGCGAGATCCGGACCGCATCGTCATGATCGTATCCCCGATACGCTGTTGCAATGTGCGGATCGGGATGTAGACATCGTTCGAGAAATCCTGCGCTGCCATAGAGCCACCCACTGCAGCCGTCGCTCCCTTGGGTTTTAAAACGCCAACGATGAGATAGAAATCCTGGTTCTCGGGCATGTAGATCCGTTGCCCGATTGGATCTTCATAGGGAAATAATTTCTCAGCGACTTTGGCAGAAAGGACACAGTGCGAATCGCGTGAAAAATTCTCTGCGTCAGTAATGAAGTGCCCGCGATCGATCTCCAGTTTCGTAACCTCTGCGTATTCTGGAGTGCATCCAACCAACCGCCCGTCGAGTTTCCGATCTTTGAATTGAAACTGTCGACGCATCTCGCGAATAGGGATAGCGCTTCGAATCGTGGGAACAGTTGCTGACAGCATGTCGTACTCTTCACGCGTCAAACCGTAGGGTGTTAGCCCCTGACTCGACAACTTTTCGCTCGGCGGCTTTACGGTCCGAATCATGATCGTGTCGGCGCCTAGGTTTTCGATTTGCTTCTGGACTTCGTCTCCGATTCCCTTCGAGATCGCGAGCAGCCAGATGACGCTCGCCACACCGACAAAGATGCCGAGGACGGTCAAGATGGATCGCATCGGATGGAGCCAAAGATTCTTGATACCGAGCATGACAGCGCTCGGATGATTGATCACGATATTCACGAACCAGACAGCGAGAATGGCTCCAAAAAACCAGAACACACGATTGACGACTTCCGAGAAAGAGATCTCCATCAAGTACTGCATGGCACCTCCCATCATCACACCTCCACCGGCATGTTCTCAATCGCATAGCGGGCGGCTTCATCGCGAACTTCTTGCGAGTTGGTGCGGTCCCATTGCAACCTGCCGTCCTTGAGCCGAATGACTCGCTTGGCTCGCTTGGAGACCTCGTCTTCGTGAGTCACGAGAATGATAGTTCGCCCTTCGCTGTTGAGTCGATCGAACAACTGCAGGATCTCTTCGGTCGTGCGTGAGTCCAAGTTACCAGTCGGTTCATCGGCGAGGATAAAGTATGGATCGTTGATCAGAGAG
>CAYXFO010000725.1:0-1886 GCA_964464255.1 uncultured Pirellula sp. | reverse complement strand
CCTGCTTTCATCGCTCGAATCAAATGCTCTGGGGTCAAGTACTGCGCACGGACCATGACCCATCCGCGGCCAGGTCGACTCCCCGGCTTGCCGAAATACTCGTGACTGTCATCGGTCCCGATACCGAACAAGATGCTCCCGCCCAGTTTGTTGACGCGAAGATGGTTTGCCAAGTCCCACATGCGTTCGACACCCGGGTTCTTGTCGTCTCCGCGATGATTCACACCGGGATGACCGTTGTAAACCTCGAAGAAGCGCTCGGCCATGACAGCAGCCAAGTCCTCAAAGGTGATCCCGTATCCGAAGTTGGGATGATTCAGGTGCATCAAAATCTCGCGGCCCCGAGCCTTCTCTTGTTCGAGAACAGCCCGGAGATTGTTTTCCATCGCTTCACGAACCGTCTTGCCACCCAAAGGCTTGATGACCTCAGCCAAGTTGGTCGCATTCATATGGACTGGCTTCCCTTCGGCCCGGTCGGTTATTTCCTCCGAAGGGATCAAGATGAAGCGGCCACGTTCCTCAAGAAGATATCGATACTCATCGAGGGGCTTCAATCGCACCTCGAGCGATTCGCTGGCATCGCCTCTCGTCTCGACCCAATTGACTCCAAATCGTTGACGGTACTTTTCCAGCCCGTCCTTGGCACCGCGCACCTGGATGGATTTGAGAGACATCCAACGCGACCCCTCCTGCAACACGTTATGGTCGGAGATCGCAAGAAAATGGTACCCTCGCTGACGATACCAATCGGAGATCATCTCTGGAAAATCATTGCCATCACTCCAAAGCGAGTGGGTGTGCAAGTTTCCCTTCCACCATTGCAAAGAACCATCTGCCTCGGGGATGCCGTTGGCATCGGAACTTTGAAAAAACGCCGAGACTTTCGACCAAGGAGCGAAAACGGCAAGGGCGATACTCAGGGTGCAGACTAGGCCGAAGGGGACGGGTCGGTTCATGGTGATTGATCTTGCGGGAAAGAAGTTGACGGAATACGGGATGACTGGATTCGGAATATCATTATCCAGTTTACCGCGAATGCGGGTGGCTTTCGGTAGGGAGACAGGGGTGGGAGCGTCAAAGTTTTGATGAAGAATCCGAATGCCGTATAATCTCGAGTACGAAACGGTTTTGCCTTATGGGTATCAGTCGATCGATCGGATACCCGCTGGACAGTGGTGATTTGAGGAATATCGGCGATGAACGAATTGGTTTGTATCAGCAAGCACATGACCACTGCGGAAGCTCACGTTGCGAAACTTGCTCTGAAGGAAGCTGAAATTCCTTGTTTCCTAGCAGACTCGAACTGCGCGGGGCTTTTTTCCAATGCATTGGGGGGTGTCAAGCTGATGGTCCCAGCCGATGACGTTGAGCGAGCGAATGAGATACTCAGTGACTCAGCCGCAGACGGTGAAGATCTCATCGGCGATGCTTGGCATCAGACGACTCCGGGCGAATCTGAGAACGTAGCCTTTGGAAGCGACATCATCGTTCGGCTCAATGAACGAGAAGAGAGTGCGGACCGTGCATTTCGTGCATCTCTTGTCGGCTTACTATTCCTGCCTTTGCAACTGTATGTGTTGTACTTATTGATATTCAAGGTATTGGGGAGCGACCAACCGCTGAATCCACGTTCCAGGCGGAATGCATGGATCGCTCTCTCGGTCTGCATCCCTTCTCTGTTATTGTTTTACGCATGGATGCGAGTGTAGACTTGATTCTCCAAGAGGGGCAAGGCGGTTTGCGTGGGGATGCAATCCACGGTAAAACGAAGGCCGACTAGTGTTGTTTCGTTTCCGTTCCCCCTTCATTTCTCAACATGACCATTATCAACCGCTACTCTTCGCATATCACCCAGCCCAAGAGCCAGGGCGCGTCGCAGGCAATGC
>CAYXFO010000724.1:1458-1887 GCA_964464255.1 uncultured Pirellula sp. | reverse complement strand
TTTAGGGACTTCACCTGCCGATAAAATCCCCCGATAGTTTTTTGTTCACCGTTGGAACGGTTTGGAATCATGCGCAAGAGAAGAATAGTTGGAAAACGAGACCCAATGGATGGGGCCCATTTCCATTTTTTGGGGCTACGGCCGGGAGAGAGCGATCCATCGGCGATTCGTTCTGCTGCGAGCGCCATGTCGGGATCGATTGGGGACTGCGAAGGGCAGCATGGGATTGAGGGGTTGATTCATCGTCGCTCGGAGATCGCCGTGGCGACCTATCGTTTGCTTGATCCGCGTCGCCGAGAGTCATTTTTGGAGCGGGTGCAGTTGTGTTATCCGGTCAACCATGAAGAGCGGAAGACCGAAATCCGGGACTTGGACCTCAAGCAGTCTGCTCAGCCCAACCCTTGGTTGGAACCGCGATCCGACGAAGGA
>CAYXFO010000724.1:0-1448 GCA_964464255.1 uncultured Pirellula sp. | reverse complement strand
CTGTGAATACAGTAGCATCCCAGGCCCAATCGGATACGATGTCCTGGATGGATGAACGCCGTGAAGTGATCCGTTCTTTGCGGGATTCGGAGTCACCAACGAGTTCATCGTCCCCATTTTCTTGGATTCGGTCCGTGTTGGGTTGGTAATTGAGTGCGACTGTTCTAGTCACCGGTTATGGTGGTTTTCTAGGTTCTGAGATCTGTCGTCAACTTCTCGCCCGTGGATTCCGCGTCCGGGGCGTCGCGAGGCAAAACTATCCTGCACTGCATGACCTTGGCGTTGATTGCGTGCGCGGTTCGATCACCGACCCGGATCTCTGTTCCGAGGTGTCCCAAGGAGTGGATGCGGTCATTCACACAGCGGCACTTGCAGGCGTTTGGGGGCCCCGTCGGGACTATGAAGCCACGAATATTTCGGCTACCGAGTATCTTCTTGCTGCGGCTCGCCGGACGAACGCTCGAGCTTTCGTGTTGACCAGTTCCCCTTCGGTCACGTTCGACGGTAGTCCGCAACGCGGTATCGATGAGTCGGCCCCATATCCGACGCGTTGGTTCTGCGATTACCCGCGCACCAAAGCGATTTCGGAGCAATCGGTACTATCCGCGAATGGTTCAAAAGCGCTACTCACCTGCGCGCTGCGACCTCATTTGATTTGGGGAGTCGGAGATCCGCATTTAATTCCTCGCTTGTTGGCCAGGTGCCGTGCGGGACGTCTCCGGAGAGTCGGAGACGGAACGAATTTGATCGACACGGTGCATGTAGAAAACGCTGCCCTTGCGCATGTCTCGGCTCTGGAGAAATTACTGGCGGGTGATCAGCAAGCTTCGGGGAGATCTTATTTCATTACCGATGGTGACCCTGTGGAGTGTTGGGATTGGATCTCTACGATTCTTGATTGTGGAGGGCTGAGACCGCCAAAGAAATCAATCTCGCTAGCGGGAGCGTATCGTATCGGGGCAGTATTAGAAGGGACCTATCGCACCCTGGGTATACGATCTGAGCCACCGATGACCCGATTCGTTGCCTTGCAACTCGGAGTCGATCATTACTTTCGAATCGATGCAGCTCGAAATTATCTTGGCTACCAGCCGCAAGGAGATCGCAATGACCGCATCGATGCCTTGCGGGCATGGCTCTCCCCATAGTCACCGCTGTCAAGCCATGCCTCGATGTCCCATTTCACTAAGGGGTTTCACGATGCTCTGGATCTGGATCACAACATCATTTGGACTTGCGACACTACAACAAGTTGCTTCAGTCAATCTCAACGCCTGCGGAGCGGAAATTGAACGTCCGAACATCGTCATTTTATATGCGGACGATCTGGGGTATGGCGATTTGGCTTGTCAGAATCCGGAATCGAAGATACCGACGCCGAATCTCGATCGCCTAGCTGCCGAGGGTACCCGATTCACGGATGCCCACAGTTCGTCAGGCGTCTGTAC
>CAYXFO010000723.1:0-1891 GCA_964464255.1 uncultured Pirellula sp. | reverse complement strand
CCCCCAAGCTAACAAACCCGATCGTAAATGACAACCGTATGCATGAAACAGCGATGGTTGAATATCCAAGCTGTGCCAGCAACCGTAGCAAAAGTAAATCACCAACCCGAGGCAAAGCCAAACGACGAGTCGAAGCCAGTTTTCGCCAGGCAGAGACAGCATCAGCATCCAACAGAGTATGATTCCGGCCATCGGGAACCAGAGAGACAAAGGGCAACGGGATGGCCTCGGGCGATCCGGATCGGTTTATCTCAGAACAAGCACCGAGCCGCACACGAGTACAAATGCGCACAGCTACAAATGCGAACAACGCTCCGATACTGGTCAACTCTGCCAGAATGTTCAGATGCAACAAACTGGCCGCCGCAACCAGGAGTCCAGTCAAGATCGTCGACTGGTACGGTGTACGGAATGTTGCGACGAGAGCCGCGTTCCATGCCTGGTAGCCCTAGATCCCTCCCGCTACCATCACGAACAGTAGTGCGATGGCAATCAACTTCCTGGACATAGAAACACTTCGCTTCATCGAATTTATCGCTCTTACCTAAATAGCCACTGATCTGCGTAGGCTCACCAGATCGAGCATGCGCATGAGCAATCGCCCATCCGCATAGATCCGCGTACTGTTGCATCACGCTGGGGGTGAATAATTCGACAAGCGGCTTGATCTTCATATCCCTAAGCTGTCGAATGTAAAAGTGCCTTCCCAGGCGACCCTCAGTCCAGCCCAGAAAAAGATCGCTCGCGGATTGCATCATGCGATAGCCATGAACGATCCGCTCGCCATGGTTGGCATGAAGGGACTTGCCTGCGATTGTCGATTCAATTGCAATAGGGGATTTTCAATGGCAGTGAAGATGATTGTTACTACGAGTGATAACGTCGAGGGGATTCCCATCGCTGAGTACTTGGGTGTCGTTCGTGGGGTGTCTGTCAGAATACCGACACTAAGCCAAGGCTTTGCCGCTTTGGGGCAGGCGCTGAGCGGAAATCGCCTTGCAGGCATCGAGTTGTATGCCGAGGTCTGCGAAACCGCTCGGGCAGAAGCTTACCGGATTATGGTAGATGAAGCAAAAAAACTGGAAGCGGACGCGATCGTTGGAGTGCGTTATGATTCGGCTCCTATAAATATCGAGGAAGCGTTAACCGAGGTCCTAGCCTATGGTACGGCTGTTAAACTGAAACTCGAGGTGGCGTTGCCGGTGTGAAAACACTGGGAAAATCTGGACACGGTTCATCCATTCACTATTCGACCCCACCACTCCTCCGAGAAAAAAGTCTATGGCTAGTCAAATTCGATGCCCCTGTGGAGCAACACTTCGCATAAGTGAATCGGCCGCTGGAAAGAAAATCGCCTGCCCCAAGTGCGGTAGGCAATTGCAGATCAAACCTGCTGCTGCCGAGCCAATTCCTCAGACAAACAGTCCGGTGGATCCGCTCGATTGGAATTCGCAGGCAAACACGTTTCCATCGGCTCCTTCGAATCGATCGTCGTGGTCGATATCCCCTTCAAAAAAGTCGGTGGGGATACCGATGGGCGTGTGGATCACAGCAGGGGTCGGTGCGCTGGCGTTGGTAGCGGGGATCTCAGCGGTCCTCGTCATGAGTCGTCAGCCTTCGATGAGCACTGCATTTCGGCCGAGTGAGGTTGCCTCACCGAATACAACGAATGCCATGAGTTCGTCTTCCAACAGCAATACTGGCAATGGCACGACTCAGTACATCGAGTTGATCTCAGGTACGGCTGGTTCGGAGATCACCAATGCCAATAGCCCCACCCTGAAACTCGCCGAAGAGTTCGCAAACCACGTTCGGCAAGGGAGTTCCTATGGAGCGCTTGGCATGATCGCCGACGAAGACTTCGATAAACGATTCAAAGATGGTCCCAAGG
>CAYXFO010000722.1:0-1897 GCA_964464255.1 uncultured Pirellula sp. | reverse complement strand
AGAGACAGGTCCCCGACTTGCAACTGTTCACCGACAGCCCGGGCGCTAAGCTAGCTTTCCGGCTCCCGAGCCAGATTCCTGAGAACGATGCCCTCGTCGCGATGGGAATTTTTGCGATGGCTTGGAACGCCATGATCGCGATCTTCGTCGTCTTCGCGATCGAAAGCCTCTTTCGTGCGTCGGTTCCCTATAGGCTCCTGATACTGCTCGCACCCGGGATTTATGTTGCAGTTCGCTCCACTCAGTTGTTCTTTCGGTCTTTTATTCGAACGTTAGGGATCGGGTCTACGACGGTCGAGGTCGAGGACTTGCCCCTGATCCCGGGTAAAACCTATCAGCTCGAGGTGCTGCAGTACGGGCGACTGGTGATCAAGAAAATCACGGTGCGACTGGTTTGCGAAGAGGAAAGCACGTATCATTTTGGAACCGATGTGAGGACCGAACGCCAGATCGTCTTCAATGAGGTCATCGCGAACCACGGACGGGATCGAATTGACTGGGGTTACCCGTTACGTATGGAATGTCAGTTTTCGGTCCCTCGCGATGCAATGCACTCGTTTCAGAGCTTCCATAACGCCATTCATTGGAAGATCGTTGTCGACGGAGAGGCAAATCGATGGCCATCGTACTCCCGAAGTTTCCCCGTAGTGGTCTATCCAGCAAGTCAGCCCAACCCGGCACCGGTTGCGTCATGATCCGATTGTTGGGTTTGCAACCGACCTACATGCCGGGCGATATGCTCGAGTTTGAGTATCGAGTTGTGAATGTCGATCATGCTTCGATTGTGGCGGTCGAAGCATCGGTCGTTTGGGTGACCGAAGGCAAAGGCTCCGAGGATCTCGGTGTCCACTTCTTTCAGCGACTGACCGGCAATTCCCTCTCCTCGATCGATTGGTCGATCGCTCAGGGGGTAAAGTGCCCGCTACCTAACTCGCCACTCTCGTACGAAGGCTCGCTGTTGAAGATTTCTTGGTGTGTCCGAGTTCGCTTCTACTTCAGCGATGGCACCGAACTGATGGCCCAGCAGCCGTTCTATTTGGGAACGATCACCAAAGCGGTATGAGCGATCGGATCGCGACGAACCCTTTCTGTACTCGCTATTTTCAGCCCGGCTCCATTCCTTTTCACTTTCATCCGCCGATGACATTGGACTCACTGGTCCAGTCAATCGTGCAATCCGTTTGCCCGCGAGTCGCGATCGTTGGTCCCCACGGTTCCGGCAAATCGACGCTCCTCGCACACATCATGCAGCATCCTGCTCTGTCCGATCCGAATGGTTCGATTCGCCAAATCCGATTTCAAACCGGGGAGACACGGAGTTATCGGTGGCGGACGATTCGCCAGGTCCCAAACGCGCGGTTGCTGGTTGTCGACGGTTGGGAGCAAATGGACTCGGTGTTGCAGTGGTTCACGCGAGCGCGAGCTAGGGCGCGGGGGATGCGCATTCTCGCGACCGCACACGCACTTCCCGTTCGCTTTACCGAAATCTGGCGTACACGCATCGATCTCACGGTCGAACAACACGTTCTGAACTACATGTTGCGCGACTTCGGCGATGTCGGCACCACAAAGGTGACTCAATCGCAAGCTTGGCAGCAATCCCGACAACGCCATGGCGAGAATCTCAGGGAATCTCTTTTCGACATGTACGACTGGTATCGCGACCAAGTCGACGTTGAAACCACATCCGGGTAAACTGTGTCGGAAACGATCAATCACCGGCACTTCTTTCCCGCTTTTCTGACTGAGCCCCTATGACTGCGATCGAAAACATTCCAGGAAGTTTTTATCTGGGCAAAAAATTCGATTTGGAGAATCGACAGCTCCTAGACGACGTGGTTCAGTATCGGTCGAAAGACTTGACCACTCACGCGCTGTGCGTGGGGATGACCGGCAG
>CAYXFO010000721.1:0-1900 GCA_964464255.1 uncultured Pirellula sp. | reverse complement strand
CTCCTGACACGATGGCGTCATGCGCCGAGAGAGCGATTGAACCATCGCCGTCAGGGAGGCAGAGAAAACCATCTGGCGTGTACTTGGGGACCGTCGCAAGCTGGACAGTCACCACGGCTGGATAAGTGATCGCAGCATTCAGATCGACGATCCACGTTGTGGGTGTTTGGCGGAAAGGAAGCAATCGTTCGGGCTGAGGCAGCGCCGGTGGGAGGTATTCATGAGGCCCCAAGCTTTTTGAATCCTGTCGCCCTTGCAGTGGTTTCGTGATCTCAGCCACCGTTTCATTGCCGGCTTCGGACCAGGCAGCGAAGTGAACGACGTTATTGAATCTCGGGAAAGTAAGCTCCGGCGAACTGGGCTTTTGTTGCAGTAAGAAGCGGAGCGAGTTCGCCTGACGCTGGCAGCGGGCATCGGCTGAATTGGGCAGATCGATCGCGTCGAGCACACCTTCGACAGTGCTGTCGCGGATACCGGGTGCCTGGCCTCGGGCGAGCGTTGTCGTGGCAAGGATCGCCAGCAATCCGATGCTGGCACGAAAAAGTCGCCGACAAAAAGAACATCGTGCACATCGGCCGATGCGGGAGGTTGTTGGAGTGGGCATTTGAGCGGCTGTCCGAGACTTGGCAGAGACGATGACTTCGCAGAGACGATGACTCTCTGTGTAGCGTCCCGCCAGGGCAGCAGCAACTTGGCCGTCGTTTTTTTCTCGGACGAAGATTAGAGCGTCAAACCGCCGCGAATGAAGAGGCTGTCGCGGAAATCGACTTCGAGTTGATCGCGCTCGTACTCCAGCGAACGACCAAAAGCAGCACCTGCCTCCACGAACAAACCGCGGCCGCCGCTCCGCAGATGTTCCCAGCCGAAGATCCACTGGTAGTCCCGCAGATTGAGGATGTCGTCCGATCCATCGGCCCGCTCAACGGCGTAGGTGTTTCCCCCCAGGGCTACCCCGGTGTAGATCCAAGACTCGCTTTCCGAACCACACTTGTCGATGCGGCGCGCAATCCGCGGTCGTGGGAAATTGGCATCAATCCGCCACCATGGTTTTGGTGTCCATGTAAATCCGATTGCGGGCAGGATCGGAATATCATCGCGATCGAGATAGACAACTCCGAACGAGGCATCGAGTCGATCGGGGATCCACTCGTAGGTGACCAATGCGAGACCAAAGAGGCGAAAAGCGTCTTCGCTGGACTGAAAATCACTGCGAATGCTTGGCGAGATCATTGTCGTCAACCGCAGCGAATCGGAGATCGTCTTGAGCCACGTAAAATTGACGCCCGTTACATACAAATCATCGGGAAGGTCAGCCAAAACATCGGAGTCGAGCATTTCATGGCGGAAGCTCGGCGACGCGATAATTACGTTATCCATCCCATCGAGAGGAACGGCGAATCGCACCGCCGCATCATAGTGGGCGATTCCCAGTGAACTGTTCCCAAGATACCCGCCGCTGAACGAAGTTCCTTGATAGAACCCGTTTCGAAACCGCGAAACCGGAGGTTCGCGGTAAATGCAGCAATCGCAATTCGGTGGATGGACGAACGGAAGCTCGCTCATCGATTGGGCTGTCTCGGCGCGCTGCAAATCGGAGGGCGAGGGAACGAGATCCTCGGGACCGACGACGTCATCGAGACCGCGCATGTAAGCATCGTCAGGTTCAACCGGACGTGCGCTGATCCGCGGTGCTTCGCTCGCGGAGCGTCGTCCGTGGTCCTGCGGTCCCTGGGCGGAAGCTATCGAGGCTGATAGCAAACACGACACCAGTGAAACGACTGCTGCTGAGGCCGAGAAACGGAGCATCACTAGATGATTCCGCCATGAGTCCGCAGCGGAGTCATATGGCTCGGCTGATCCAAGAACCAGAATCGCTCCCATTCGGCGACCAAGTTCCGCA
>CAYXFO010000720.1:0-1904 GCA_964464255.1 uncultured Pirellula sp. | reverse complement strand
CGTACCAGCAAGCTGAATTCCAACAGGGGATTCACGTTGGTCGAATTGTTGGTTGTTATCGCCATCATCGGTATTCTTGTTGGTTTGCTGCTGCCTGCCGTCCAAGCTGCACGAGAGGCAGCTCGACGCATGAGTTGCAGCAGCAACGCGCGTCAACTTGGTCTCGCTCTACACAACTACGAAAGTGCCTACAAGCGATTGCCGCCAAGTCGCATATCAACTAATAACCCAGTCTTCCAGGTCTCTTGGCCAGCGATGATCCTGCCGATGATTGAGCAGGGACCAAGTTTTTCTCGCTACAACTTCAATCTGCCTTGGTATAGCCAAGTCAATGATGTTGTGACCACCACCCAGATCCCGATCATGATTTGTCCGTCCGCTCCATCGCCTCGGGATATTCCTCCTCAGAATCTGTACATAGCGATCTCCAACAACCTAAGGACCGACACACCTCTCTGGGGATACGCAGACTATGGTTCGATCAACGCGGTTCGAAATGCGGCTTTCGTGGCAGCGGGGCTTCCCAGTATCGGTACGCGCGAGGTCATGGGAGCCATGGGGCGTGGTCCTGATGGAGTCAATATCGCGGCAATCCTCGACGGACTGTCGAACACGATGGTGATCGGCGAAGGTGCGGGACGTCCCTCGATGTACGTCAGCGGACGGAAGGTTCCCAATCCAAGATCAGGGATTGCCAGCGGGACGAATGTCGTAGCTGACGGTTGGGGATGGGCGGACATCAACGGCGGCTTCAGCGTCGATGGATCGCGGGCTGACGGTCAACAAAACAGAACGAGCAGCTCGGGCGCAACAACCATCGTCGGCAACTGTTTCTTGAACTGTACGAACGATTCCGAGTTCTATGCGTTCCACGGTTCTGGAGCCCACTTCGTATTTGGGGATGGATCCGTACAGTTCATCTCTTCGAATATTGCTGGACCTGCATTCGTGGCTCTTTGCACGAGAGACCGTGGCGATATCGCCACCATTGAGTAGCTCGCAAGATCTTTTCTAGTCTGAGCATCGAACGAACGGGAGTTGGAAAAGAATTCCAACTCCCTTTTCTTTAATGAGCTGGAAGTTTGTCGATATGTTTCGAAGTTATTTGATGAAGTTGATACTGGCATGTATCGGATTGCAACTCATTGCCGGGGAACTGCAAGCTCAAGTGAGCTTGGTAGCGACGGTGCGCATTCCGGGAACGGTCAGCGACAAGAGTGGTTTGATGGGAACCTTGGAGACCGGTACGCCCCAAAATGCGCTGGGCGGGTTTTCTGCGATTGATTACAGCGGGAGCAAGGATCGATACTTCGTTCTCTCAGATCGCGGGGCGGGAGATGGAGCAGCTTCGTTCCAGTGCCGTTTCCATGAGATCGAATTTTCGATAGGCAACCAACCGTCCGAGGCACGATTTGAATTGGTGAACACTAGGCTGCTCCGGAATCGGGACGGTCGAAGCCTTGTTGGAAGTCTCGAGCCGATGAAGAAATGGGACGGAGGTGGGCATGCTCCGAGTTTGGATCCCGAGGGTATTCGCAGGAGCGCTGAGAATCACTTTGTGGTCAGCGATGAGTATGGTCCGAGCGTTGACTGGTTTGATGAAGATGGGCTTCTGAAAAAGAGCATGCCCATTCCTGATCATTTTCGGTTGAGCGAAAAACTGTCGCCACCGATGACGCGGGGGACCTACACGAATCGGGGTATCGAGGGGATCAGCCTCTCGCCCGATAATCGTTGGCTGGTTGCGGCCATGCAGGGCCCTTTGGTTCAGGATGGTCGTATCGAGAACAACAAGTGTTTGGGGCTAGCGACCCGTTGGCTTGTTTACGATCTGCAAAACGGTGAAACAAAAGAGTGGTTGTATCTACTCGATGACGAATCCACTGGACTCAGCGAAGTATTGG
>CAYXFO010000719.1:0-1909 GCA_964464255.1 uncultured Pirellula sp. | reverse complement strand
CCAATATACCGTGCAACCGTGTCCTCGATCGCGGCAAGGGTTCCTGGCAGAGGCCTATCGGGAAGGACCACACATCCCTTGGCGGTCAATTCTCGCACGAGCACATCTCGGTCCGCGGCCAAATCGGAAGTGGTTTCCGCAAGGAAAACGACCGGGTGATCTGCAGACTGGGAAAGAGGCTGGGAATTCTCTTCACGCCTTGCGGTTCGAATCACTTCGTAGATGGCGTCCGCCACATCATAAATGCGTTCGAAGTACTTGAGCCTCGTTTCTTCATCGGAAACCTCGTCTAACTCGCGAGTCTTGCCGGTTAGAGGCTCCTGTTCAAAGAACTCAAATTCGCGCACCCGCGAGAAAACATCGCGAAGATCCGGCGGTATTTGGTCCGCCAAAACTGGAGTTTTTACAACGCTGATCAAACGCGATGACTGGTCTTTTTTAGCGATCACGCTGGAGAAGCGTTCGATGACCTTTCGGCAAGCCTTTGCCTTGGTAAAGGTCGGACTGATGACCGACACAAGGGTTTTTGCGGAGCCAACGGAATCGACAAGCGTATCAGGCAATTCCTCATCTCGATTTGCGACCAAAGGAATGATTTTGACTGATTCCCCGAGCAATTGCTCGACGCGGACCGCTACATTTTTTCGAAAATGCGACACCCAACCTGACCTCGCATCGGGCAAGGGTTGGTCGTCCACTTGAGCATAACTGATCACGATATCGCTCTCGGAAAACTCTCCGTCAGAGACCGATCGGCTGGCTTGCAGATGATCCAAAAATCGGTTGCGATCGAGGAAAGCTCTTATGTCTTTGGCTAAATCGGCAGCGCTCGGATAGCGATCGACTATTCGCGCTGCCATCGCTCGAGAGACGATTCGCTCCAATTCATCAGGTATGCTCTCATCGATTTGCCGGATGGGTTTCGGGCTCGCTTGCTTGACTTTTTCGATCAACTCGCTCTGGTTTCCACCCGCAAAGGGGCGAGTACCGGTAAGCATTTCGTAAATGACGATGCCGAGGCTGTAAACATCGGTTCGTCCATCCAAACGATGCAATTCGTTGCTGGCCTGCTCGGGACTCATGTAGGCCACGGTGCCCGCAAACTCGTCAGGTAGTTTTCGATGCTCGCGAAGCGCTAGACCGAAATCAGTCAAGTAGGGATGATTGTTGCTGTCGACCAAGATATTGCCCGGTTTGACATCGCGGTGAATCACCCCGTTCTTGTGGGCGTGGTGCAAAGCATCCGCAATGCAAGCAGCAATCCTGAGTTGTTCGCTTCTGGATAAGGCGCGAGAACGAATCAGTTTTGCGAGGTCACCATTGGAGATGATTTTGGTTACAACGAACACCTCACCGCTAGGGGTGATTCCGATATCGTAAACCGGAAGAATATGTGGATGGTCCAAGCTGGCGATCGTGCGAGCCTCATGCAAAAATTTCTTTCTAACCTGCCTGTTGGAAAACGAATCCTTGGTGATTTTGTAGGCGACATGTCTTTTCAGCTGACGATCAAATGCGGAATAGACAATCGCGAATCCACCCGAACCAATGCGCTGTTCCAGTCGATATCGGTAACGACTTGAACTGATCCTGGGATCGATCGAAGTATCTTCACGCTGAGAATTCGGAGAATCGATCGGCAGAGTGTCCACATCATTCGCAGACCGCTCAACTCGAGGGTGCCCTTCAACATTCCTGGCGGTGGCAGGGGACTCGGTAACGGGATCCTCATCGCGTTCGGATGGGGGGGTAGTCATGGGCGCAAATGGAGTTGATTGAGGATCTCTGGGCATATCCTTCGCGACAGTCAAAAGTCTATCGAATCCAACTGCCACACACAAGAATCGGGGCTGCGAAATCGCTCCCGAAAACTCTCATTACCCCGTTCTCCCCCCCCCCTGCTCCAACA
>CAYXFO010000718.1:1184-1919 GCA_964464255.1 uncultured Pirellula sp. | reverse complement strand
TGGTTCTGGAATGCTCATCCGGTTCATTTCCCAATCGATGTCCTCCCAACGAAGCGACAGCGTTTCCGAGGGTGTGCGAACCGTTTAGGGAAGACGATGCATGAAACTTGCGTCGTCCCTTGCAGCATTCATCACAGCGATCACGATGATCTAGTCGTCTTCTACCGCAAAATGAATGATGTAGGAGAAGCGTTTGATCAAGCAGGGGCGGAGACCATTGGCAGCTATCGAGAACAGCCATTGGTTCTCAAGGATACGATAAATCGCGGCGACGTATTCTGCTAGGAATTGATCGCCCAATCCGATTTGCTTCTTGTCATACCAGAGAGATGTTTCGACGAGGTCGTCTTCGACCTGCGGGCGTACAACTAGTCTCCACATTACCGCCGACTCTTCACGCGTCGCATGATCTCCTCATGGGAAATCGCTGAACCAGGATCCTCGCGATGCTCGGAGAGTCTGCGATCTAGTTCGGCTTGTTGAAGGGCACTTGGCGACAGATCAGCATCCTGTGGTAATGTGTCCCAGATGGCAGACACTAACCGTAAGCGAACATCGATCGGAAGCGTTGCAATCTCCAGAATGGTTTGTTCTACATTCATCGCGAAGCGTCCTTACGTAGCAAGTCGAGTCAGAACTTCGTTGATTCAAGCAATCTCCGAACGTCTGATTGATTTATGGTCGCGTTCCGATCCCTGAACGTCAAGGTGTTCACTCAAGCGAGACGGCAACAGG
>CAYXFO010000718.1:0-1174 GCA_964464255.1 uncultured Pirellula sp. | reverse complement strand
GCGTAATCCAAAGTAAAAAAGTACCCCTCGAACTCTTCAAAAACATTGGGAAACCAGCCAATAGTTCGATTCCTGTCCACTCCGCTAGTTTTCTGAAGCCCGTGCTGCAAAACCCTGGTTTCACCAGGGTTTTTTGCATTTCCGGCCAATTGCTTTGGAGTTCCGTAACGCCCATGCTGACTCGGTGCATGGCGGAACGCGGCGTTGCTATTCGCGTCGCGCACCGAAAATCGAGTCGTTTTTCGAGTCGCGCTGGGTCGCCAAAACACTAGGGTCTTGCATGGCCTCAAGCCGGAACGACGAGCCAACGGGCCTCCATGCGGCTCGCCCGCATGGAGCCCTGATCGCAACCAGAGAGCGAGGCCCCACGCAACGCCGCCACCTCTCGGCTTGTCCGCGTGGGGCGATGATCAGATATCTTGGGTGGCACGTCCAGAGGCTTTGCGATGGGCGTGGTCTTCGATGAGGTGCGCTACCATCGGATCAGCATCCGACGGGGATAAACCCGCGTCGTGATGGGGATCGCGGTGCGGTCGCGTGCTCCCTTGCCAGTAGCGTCCGATGGGGGCAAGCCCCATCGAAACGAAAACCATCCGGGTGGAGGCGAGCTGAACCTTGCGATGTTTGCCACAGTTCCACCCGGCAGCTTGCGCTGCTCGGCTATGATTGTTTAGCCATTGCCGCTCGTTGCATACGTGCCCGAGCGTTCGCATCGGTCATCCAACCGACCTACCAACACCACGTGGTCTCGTGTTGCGGTACGCGCGCTGGTGTATAGCCTTTAGGCGATTCTTTTTTGAGGGAAAACCGGCTGAAGCCGGGACACCAGCGCGCTACAGAAGGTGCTTGAATGCCATTCGTACAGCGGACTTCTAGTCCGTTGAACCACCCTCCGCCGACGAGCAGCAGTTGTAGCAGCCAAGGCTCTCGCGGAGAAGCAAAACCGCGGAGAAAAGAGCAGGCTCGATCCTTAGTAGCCATCCGTTTGGGGTTTTGCTCCGACTCTGCGTCCCAGTTGCTCTGCGAGAGACACCTCCGATAGGAGAACGTCCAAAACGCAATGCCTGTCCTTATTTTTATTCGAGCAACCGGCTGAAGCCGGGACACCAGCGAACGCTACGCCTGCGGTCTACGGCAACTCCGGTCGCGGCTCCGCGACGCGACCTCCGTGCCT
>CAYXFO010000717.1:0-1922 GCA_964464255.1 uncultured Pirellula sp. | reverse complement strand
GGATACGGTCTCAAGCCTCAAGCCTCAAGCCTGGGACTGTCCTGCCTCTATACGGATTTTGCACGTCTTGGCCAGTTTCGCTTGACAGTGCTATAATCATGGTACTTCAACCAAGGAGAACCGATCCCGTGAATCTAGTGCTTAACCTTCCAGCGGACTTGGAGGCGATTCTCAAAAAGCGTGCTGAACAAGCTGGGCTCGACATTCCTACTTATGTCTTACAGACGCTGCGCATCTCAGATCTCGATCCGGCTGGCGATGCCTCCATTTCAAACGAACAATTTGAAGCAAGCCTGAAACGACTTCGCGAAATACACGCTAGCGTCCCAGCACAGTTTGACGACAGCCGCGAATCGATTTACGAGGGTCGAGGAGAGTGAAGGTTCTTCTCGACACGAATATCCTTCTGCGGCTAGCGATAACGTCACACCCTACTCACACTGATGCTGTCTCGGCAGTTCACAAGATTCGAAAACGCGGTGACCAACCTGCCATCGTTCCTCAAGTCCTTTACGAGTATTGGGTAGTTGCAACTCGGCCAACTGCGCAGAATGGTCTAGGCCTCACTCCTGCTGACGCTCGACTCGCGATAGATGAGTTTCTCAAGTCAATTGCGTTGCTTCGGGATGAACGCGGTATATTCGCTCATTGGCTCGCGGATGTCACTGACCTCGCAATTTCAGGGAAACGCGCGCATGACGCACGCTTAGTCGCTGCGATGCAACGCCACGGACTTCAACAGATCGTGACCTTCAACAAGTCCGATTTCAACGGGTTTCCTAACCTATCCGTCTTTCTTCCGCATGAAGTGGCGTGACACCTCAAAGAAATCAAATGAGACACGCGTCGTTGCGCAGAGGGGCCGCCCCGGCGGAATAGCGACACGGGGAGAATCACGACGGCGGAGCGTCGTGCCACCATGCGGGCGAACAACCGCCGGCTTAAGCCGGTACTACGAACGGGAGACCGCCTCAGGTCTCAAGTCGCAAGCCTCAAGCCTGACCCCAGGGAACGTGCCACCCTGGCGCCACCCAAGTCTCTTCCTCCATCAGTGTGTATCCGTGTTCATCAGTGGTTTAGGGATTGAAGGAGAACAGCCCAACAGCCGCCGGCTTAAGCCGGTACTACGAACGGGATACACGGTGGATGCCTATCGTCCATCAAACGAGTTTAGCACTGCGGCTAGCGAGCAAAAGAGATGGGATGTGGCGAATAAAAACCACTACCCTGACATCCAATCCTGAAACTCCAGGCCAGAAACTTTTTCGAAGTCCACTGTATTGCGAGTTACTACTGTCATGCCATGCGAGATTCCGATCGATGCTACTCGAAGATCCATCGTTCCGATCCGACAGCCAAGCCCGCGTTGGCGATCAAACTCGTCCGCTGATTTCTCGGAAAAGGGCAGCAGATCACTGTTTGCAAATGCTCTTAATAGCTCTTCAAAACGAGTGTACGCGAAAACAACTGACTGTTGGGACTTGGGTGAAGAAATGTACTTTAGCCAACCATTCATCACTTCATGGAACGTTACGATCGTTGTGAAGCAATTTCGACGACCCGCCTTGTCCATGCGGAGTATAAGACGTTCATACTCGGGACCCGTTCGAAGTTGCAGCACCGTCCAATGATCGGTGTCCAGCACGTACATGGATTACTCCTTTGCAAGCCTTTCTTCGTTATTCCGTTCCTCCTGGGCCAAGCGAAAAATCTCTTGCAGAACTGGATCTCCTTTGAACTTTCCATCTATCTCCGCTATCGGCCATCGCTTCTGTTGAACCAGTAATTGCTCGACCTCTCGCTCGACCTTTGCGAGCCGTTCTTCGACGCTTGCCATTTTTTCGCCCTCGCAAAATCAGTTTCCAAAACTTGTCCCTATTGTACCTCACCGCGTCGACGAAAGAAAAGGTCGGTCAGCCAGC
>CAYXFO010000716.1:0-1923 GCA_964464255.1 uncultured Pirellula sp. | reverse complement strand
TCCCAATTGTCCAAGAATGCCTTGCTGTTCGGCAGACATACAAAGGCTTCGGTCTCTGCAGGAAACATCGCAGATGCTTTTGGCAAGCCCTCCGACGCAACGACGAGTTGGCCTGGAACCGAGTAGAGAAACGCCGCAACTATTGCTGCGGCCCAGATGACGACAATGCGAGTCAGTGAAGCCACTAGTCCGATCTCCGTTCGTACCATGTTTTTGCAAGTTGAGGGTGTTTTTGCAATTTGAGGTTTTGCAATGAGGAAAAGCGAATAGCCACCATTCATCAACCGGTGTATCGTATCGCAAACCGCATCTGTTAGGAAACCCGGGTTTGGGGCCTGGGGGATTCGGGGTTTGATCTTCTCCTTTTCCCGGCCAAAGCGCATCATGCCAAAAGACGAAGAAGTACTGGTCGTTCCTGCCCTTTTGCTGGATCAATTGGGGCCTTTTTCTGGGTTTACAACGGCGATTGACCGATACCTGCCTGCCATCTTGGACCCTAACCATCAGTCTTTTCGACCCCGGAGCCTCGTGGAAACCGACCCGTCCTTCAAGCAATTGATCCCCTACGTGATCCTCGAGTGCAACAACGAACAGGGGACCCGATTGTTTCAATACACACGAGGCAAGGGACAGGGAGAAGCTCGTTTGCACGCCCTGAAGTCGGTGGGAATCGGTGGTCACATCTCCGTCGAAGATGCCCAAGGGGACGATTGGTACCGCGTTGGCATGCAACGAGAACTGACCGAGGAGGTCGATATCGGATGCGGTGGAACCGATCGCATCGTCGGTTTGATCTACGACGATACCACTGAAGTAGGTCGAGTCCATCTCGGGGTGGTACACATCATGCAACTATCCTCGTGCAAAGTACAGCCCCGAGAAAACCATCTGCTTGATCCCGGTTTCCGATCGCTAGAGGAGATCAAATCCGACACGCGATCGATGGAGACTTGGTCGCAACTGTGTATCAAGTATCTTTATTGAAGAAGAACTACTTCTGCGTATCAGTTCGCCGCAGCGGGTCTCACAAGGAGAATCAAATAGGAGGTCTTGTCCCGACTAGACTCTACCTTCTTCCTGTTGGAACTCTGACCTACCAGGAGCTTTCTCTTATCGACATCTAGAAACTCGTTTTTCTTGCTGGTCACCGGAAAGGCGCTTACCAAACCAGCACCGCCCTCTCCACGGAATGTCAATCGTCGAGCACCCTCTTCCTCGTTCGATATGGTACTTAGCTGATCCATTAATTTAGTCACAGATGGGTCAAAGGACATGTCCATTCGGAACTTAGGGAAATCCTTATACTGACCCGCGATTTCCATGATGAACGAATCAATCCTCTTGGCCTTCGCTCGCACGAATATCACCTGAACGTCGTCCGATCGTTTCCCTCTATCGATCCCAGACATCTTCCCGATCATTTGGGAGGCAACCAACGAGTCCAACTGATCAACGTTCATGTTCAGATCGTCTGCATAAACGATCTCATGATCCTCCATAAGAGTTCGCAGTGCGCCGCTTTCTTCAGCAATTGGATCGACCGCAATGTCCACAACCAACGTGTAGACGGGATTTGTCACTCCGCTTGCATTCAAAACCTCTTGAACGGGATCGGACGATTTCTCTCGCATAATCTCGTTGCTGACGATGTTGTCGCTGGCACCCCCAGCCAACTCCGCGGCTTTGGACTCGGCTATCTTCGTATTCACCGAAGATTCCATCTCTGCCTTTGAATCATTGCCCGGCATGACTTCAGGGTCGGGGCCCACCCGTGCACGAGTGTCGTTAGCGAGCAAGTCGACCGCCATTCTATTGGCTTCCTGTTCGTCCGTTTCGATTCCCAAGGGATCATCGACTTGCTTCGACGTTTGATTTGGGACAGGCGAACCGACCAGGGGCTGAACGGAAGGCTGCGAAAAGAAT
>CAYXFO010000715.1:0-1946 GCA_964464255.1 uncultured Pirellula sp. | reverse complement strand
AATACGAGGCGGATGAAGCTTCCAAAAATTAACACTTATATCTGGGCAAGCACTCACCCCGATCATTGCGAAGCTCTCCATCAATTTGGTTTCCGATGCGAGCGTCGGACGGGATTGCAGTACATCGCTGACCCAGCAATGCCTATAAAACTATGGCCTGTCCCTCTTTTGGCTAATTCTCAGTAGTCAGCTAAAATGCTTTCGATTTTAGTTGAATAGCTGGGATGCTCCAATGCTGCGGTTGATGTTGTCTGATTCATTGTGGACTCGTTTGCTAGAAGCAATTGATGACACTCGCGCCTACCGGACCGAAAACCTGAGGATGTCAGTAGAAGGAATTCTTTGGCGATTCCGAACTGGAGCTCCCTGGCGGGACCTACCAGATCAATTTGGTCCTTGGAAAACCGTGTTCAATCGTTTTAATCGGTGGTCAAAGTTAGGCGTCTGGGAATCGCTGTTCGATTTGATTCGAGGCGAGTCTGACGACGAATGGAATTTTATGGATGGGACCTACATCAAGGCACATCAACATTCGAGCGGCGGCATCGAAGCACTGGAAGAAAAGACAATTGGTCGATCTCGGGGCGGCAATACCACAAAGATCCATATGCTGACAGATGCTCATGGAAACCCAAAGACATTCGACATAACAACTGGCAGTGCTCACGATGTTTCTGTGGCGCCAAAGCTCGTCCAGCAATCAACGGGCGAGCACATAGTCGGTGACAAAGGGTATGACTCGGAGGATTTGCGCGAGCAAATCCTTAAGCAAGGATCTATTCCCCATATCCCCCGAAGATCCAATAGCAGCAAAGCCAATCCTCACTTTGACCGCGACCTCTACCGTCATCGGCATTTAGTCGAAAATCTGTTCGCAAGGCTGAAGCATTTCCGGGCCTTCGCCACTCGTTACGACAAGCTAACAAGAAACTTCTGCGCAACAGTTTTTATCGCCTGCATGCTGGTTTGGCTGAGACTCGGTTCAGCTTAAGACTGACTGATGAAGTTTGTAAAGATGAGCAGCAACTTGATCGGCCAGCGCCATTGCTTTAGAGGTCTCTGCCACCCGATTGATCTCCAAAGCTGCCTGAACTTCTCGAAGGCTTCCAAGGGCAATTCCAAAGTGCTTTGACTTCTGTTTCTTCGAAGGAAGTCCGGCACCTTCGGCGACATTCAAAACAACGCTACTTGCGGCACGAAGCGCTTGATCTCGCAGATGCCCCGGCCAATCCAGTTGCTCCACAAGACGGTAAAAATCCTTTGAAATTTCATAAGTTCGAAAGTTCTTCATTGTTCCCCGCCTTCTGGTCGGCCACCTGCAGCGGTAATCGGATCTCGGACCACTGAGCGGCAGACAGTATCAGTCCAGAAAACAGTAACTGAACAGTGAACCGAAACGGAAATGACATCTGGGCACTGGTTGCTGTGGCTGTTTAGCTGGCCAGTAAACAGGGACAAGCCCTAATCAAGAACTGCATTTTCTAGGTTTGAGAATTTTCGATCATTGGGAATGGAAGAGCCTTGTTCAAACAGTTGGAGCGACGAATCCAGGTGGGAACTCATAAAACAATTGCGTCTGACCAGAGTAATTTCGTGAAGTCTTCAACGCTCAAAACCTCTATACCTTCTTCAGTCACACGCGAGCCGGGCTCTAGAGAGACAACTACGCGGCGGGCAACCTCCGGATAGTCAGCCTTGAGTTCTTTCAGTCCCTTGAGGTGATGAGAGCGGATGCGATCAGTTGCTTTCGCTTCAATCGCACACCTCATATGGCCGATGAGGAAATCAACTTCGACGCCATGGGAGAGTTGCCAATAACTAAGCTCCTCGCGACGCTGGCGATAGGCGAGCCAAGCACGAATTTCATGATGCACCCAATTCTCAAAAGCTTTCCCAAACATTTCGGAGCGTGGCTTCACGTCACCGCGTTGAGCAAGATAATTAAC
>CAYXFO010000714.1:0-1951 GCA_964464255.1 uncultured Pirellula sp. | reverse complement strand
CTTGCGAATCCTAAAACAGCTAGCATTGGTAGATGCGGTATCAGTGTGTGTCCCTTGGGTAACTCTCCATCGAAGACCAGCCGAACGCAGCGAGTATTTTTGCATTGACATGGCGGGTGTGGCATCATTTTCAGACGTCGTTTAACGTCGAGGTAATCTACGGGTTCGAACGCTCGGAACCAATCCTGAGATTTGCAATCAGTTGGCTTTTCATGTTCTTGGCAACCTTAGACACAACGATTGCGGACGATGCCCAAGCAAAGAAAACGCTTTCTGTTGTCATTCGCTATCTCGATGATGAGCAATCTCCCGATGCCAAGGAAATCGACCAGCTTCTACAGGATGTCGATACCTCTTCCCCACTCCGTCCGATAGCTATCCAGACAGCTGCTTTCCTCAACGTCAAAAGTAACGAGTATTCCAAGGCATGGAAGTTGCTGTCCCGCGAAGACATCACCCTAAGTAGGGAATCGCAATCCCTGCAATCAGGGCATGATCGACTCACGCTATGGTTATCGCTGGAATCGGGCCAAACAGAGAAGGCTATGGAGTTGTTCAAGAAGTTAGTCAGGGAGCTTCTCGCCAACGACACTGCAAGCGCCAACGATCATCGCATCCTCGCTGGCTTTCTCGGCCGTGTCTGCGCCATCATTACGGAGGACTCACATCCAATGTCGATTCCTCATGGATTGATTCGCCAAGCAATCGCCCGAATCGAATCGCACGAATCCAAAGCTACAGCGCAGCATTTTCGAGCGCAGCTTGAAGACGTTCTACCTGCTGCCAAGGCCTTGGCCGAGATTCATGATCAGGTACTTTCCCTGTCGGACCAGGATGCCGCGGCAAAACTCTTGCAGGCGAGAAAAGACCTGGAGTCCGCTCGGATGAACCTGGAGAATACGCGAAGCGACTGGGAATCAGAGCGAAACAATCTTCGGCAAGCCAATGAAGCTTTGAGTAACCAAGAGAAACAAACCAGAAAACTTTTGCACCTGCTCAGGAATACCGAGGAACCCGGCCGCCGACAGCGTCCGACCCTCAATGCTAAGCGGCCGACGGCGCCAAAAGCCGATGCCAGTAAAAGCTCTAGGGATGAGTACGATCGCGATATGCGAAAGTACAGGGAAAAGGAATCGGAGTACCTGAGTGATCTTCAAACCTTCCCTGCGCGTCTTGCGGACTGGCAAGACCGCAACGCCAAGAGACAGCAGCGGCTTCATGCGGAACATGCCCAGTCCTCCGCAGACATTCCTCCATTGCAGGCGGCAGCGGACGCACAGAGAAAGCTCTTCGAACCTTTCGAACAAGCGAAGTCTCAATCGGAGTTGGAATCGAAAAAAGCGGTGCAAGAGGTGAGGTTCATCGAAGCATCGATTCAGGCAAAGACCTCTGTTAATAAGAGGAGTATTCATCGCCCCAGTCTTTTCCCCGTTCTCGATTATGCCTCGGAATCCGAGAGACTCATTTCGGCGATGCACGCCGCTACCAAGAGTTCGGATTAGTTGGAGTTGAATCTCGCGGAAGGCGAATCCCGGGGAGGCGAATCCCGGGGACACACACTTCCACTTGCGAATCCTAAAACAGCTAGCATTGGTAGATGCGGTATCAGTGTGTGTCCCTAATCCAGTGTGTGTCCCTGGTTCAACTTCTCTGTTCCAAACCGCTGGAAATGATTCAACCAAAATCAAAGCCCTGGTTGACAGTTTTATTTGTCGCCGATTCAATCATGGATCGTACAGGAATAATTGATCCAGCCAGGGACGGCGACATGCTTCAACGGAGTGTTCATCCATGGCTCGTCTCGCTCGCGCAGAGGTCTTTGATCCCTCAGAAGTCGCCATCGTTCATGTGATGGCTAGAACGGTTCGCAGATGTTTCCTTCTGGGTTTCGACCCAGTCACATCGCGAAACTACGATCATCGCAAAGATTGGATAGAGAACAAACTCAGAC
>CAYXFO010000713.1:0-1955 GCA_964464255.1 uncultured Pirellula sp. | reverse complement strand
GTCGCTGGATTTGAGCCCATCTCTAGACGGCGAATTCGGATACGATTTCCGGCGGATTGTGGGGAAGCCTCGAATTTGTACTCTTCGATCGCCTCAGGAATCTTTCCTTGTGCCTCGAGGTTACGGCCTAGCAGATAATGTGCATGGGCATGCCAACGGTCGGTACCCTTGACTTCGAGAAGACGTTTCGTCAGCCAGTCGATTGCCGTATCTGGTTTGTTGAGATCCATATTGGCCATCGCAAGGAAGATACCGATGTCAAATTTCGATTTTCGAAAGAAGATTTGAGCCATGCGAATGCGATTGGCAAAGACCTCCATTGAATCGGATGGCTGTTTGACGACACCGAGCTCCTTTTGCAGGACTCGATCGTATTCCAATTCGCGAAGGGTCTCTTCGTCCACCCGGAAATCCATGTACGTCCTCAGCGCTCCTGCCGCCTCGATCGAGCTGAGAAATTTTCCTTGGAAATGGAGCATTCGAGCGCGGCTGATCGGGGTATCTGTTACGAACACACCATACTGTTCCATGTACTGCATCGCAAAGGGCGACATATCATCAAGCCGGCGTCGAACCTGGAGATTGTATGCATGGGCTAGCCATGGGACGTTCCAAAGACGCACATCCAAGTCGGAGTCTATAGCTTTTATTTGCCGTTCTACATCATCAGGATTCATGCTCAACCGCTGACGGTTTTCACCGGTCAGGGCGCGCTCTAGCGTATACATGGTTCTACCTACCACGAACGGTTCGGCATCGATCAATACGAAGAGTCTCGCTAGATCTTTGGTTTCGACCGGATAGTTGAATCTGCCAGGCAGTTTTGCTCTGCGCAACACATTCGGATCAGACTTTGCCATCCGTAGAGTTGCGACGCCGGGACCATTGGGTGCGGGCAATGGAAGCCCCCAATTAGGCTCGAAAAGGTAAAGATCCTCACCGATCGGCACTCCAATGCACCACAAACGCAGAGCACTATTCTCGCTCCCTCCAGACAGGCCAGGCAGCGCTAATACGACGCAATCGACACCTTGGGAGAAACAAAGCTGCGTGAATAGCCGTCCACGTTCCCACGCGTCGCCTCTGCCGAACATCAATGTCTGCCAGGGTAGTTGCCGATAAATCGGAGCGTCGTCGCTGAGAGGAAGATCAGGATTGGAGAGCAGTCGTTCAGAAGCCTCGGGACTCCCTTCAACAGCGACATTTCTGATCGTCCAGTCGAACAGCTTCATCACCGTCTCAAGCTTCGCACCGTCATTACCCCCAAGACGTTGACGTTCCTCTTCGAGCCAGTCAGCGAATAGTCCATCTCGATAGGGGAGATCGAGAACCCAGGTGGACAACTGTCTCATGAGTTGGCATTGAAGCATGAACTCGCATTCCGGTTCACCGAACTCGAGTTTGGTCATGCGACTTGCAAAGTCCACAGACCTGAGAGACGCTGGGATCGACTCGAGTAGTTCCGACGAAGTCCAATCGGGAGGATTCGAGACGCTCGCAGACCATGTGTTCAATTGATAATTGATTTCTTGCATCGCAACGGTTCGGTCCAACCGTATGAGCTGCGGCAAGTATTGGAATGCTTCTCGGAGCGAGTCGCGATTCTCTTTCGTCTCGACCGCGTCGAGCATGTTCTCCTCGAGAACCCGTTGGGCTGGATCCTGGCATCCGGAACCAATCAACATAAGCCAAGCAACGAGAACGATGGCAGCTTTCTCTGCCCACGATCTGGGGCAATGCTCGGAGCGGTTGGCGATTCCGCGATGGATGAATCCGTACATATCACGTTTGCCTGACCAAAAAAGAACACCGCTCTGGGGAACCTTACGAGCCCCATCCTCTCACGGTTCGCCAGATTTGGTGCACGCGAGAGAGAACCCCGTGAAATTCCGAGAGTGGGACCATATTGGGGCCATCGCTCGGGCTTTGAGATGGCTCTGGATGTGTTTCAAAGA
>CAYXFO010000712.1:0-1965 GCA_964464255.1 uncultured Pirellula sp. | reverse complement strand
AGACCCGTACCGTCACCGATCCTGCGGAAGCGGACAAACTGTTGCTGCGCATCATTGAGACGGGCAAATTGCTGCAGTTGCCAGTCGGAAATGCGATTCTCGAACGCTTCGAGATCCTGAACATGCTCGAGCGACGCACCGAGGCGCGTCAGTTCCTGGAAACATCGCTCCGAGAAAACCCAAACGATCCGGTCCTGCTGCAGTTCCTCCAAGCCGCGATGATGCAGCAGCAACAAATGGCTGCTCGCCGTTCCGGTATGCCCGGCGGACCCGGTATGCCCGGCGGCTCAGGATTACCAGGAGCAGGTTCGGTTGCGCCTGCGGGCGGAGGAACCACCTCCAGCGGCATATGGACCCCCGACGGCCCATCTCAGCCATCACCCAGCGCACCTGTGTCAGGGGGCAGCAAGCTCTGGATCCCCGGCCAAGACTGAGATGCACATGCTCTCTGTTTCGGGTTGAAATCACCCTTGGCTGATGAGGGCCTTTTCCATTTGCTTGCGGACGACTGTTAAGCGTTGCACATCGCCGCCACCGACTTCGGCAGTGGTCCAACCGCTCCAGCTTATGTCGTCGAGTCCCTGTCGCACTTGATCCCACGGCACATCGTCATCGGCGGAGGTGATATCGACAAACTTATCCTTCGCGCGGCTGAAGCCTTTGATATCGAGTTTCACGCAGCGGTGTCCGAAAGCGCGTAGCCACTCTCGCGGTTGCCCATACTTCCAATGGTTGCCGATGTCGTAATACATCCCGACCCATGGGCTCGAGAAGCTATCGACGAATTCGATGAAGCGATTAGGAGACTGCTCAGGTGGTTTATCATGATCGTAATGCATCCTGTTCCAAACGTTCTCGATCAAGATCGGTTGACCGAGTGAAGCAGCGAGCGGCAGCAGTTTCTTGATTTCCGAGCGAGCTCGTTCGTTGATCTCCGACTCCGATCCGTCTTCGCCGCGGCCGACCACGATCAACACACCGCTGCCACCGATCGCATGCGAAACGCGAATGCAATGCGCGATATTGGCGGCCCCTGCGCGGCGTTCTTCATCCTTAGAACTTGTCAATCGCTTGCTCCAATGTTCGTGATTGATCGCATTGTGACAGAATACGCCTGACTCTTGGACTGCAGAACGAGCTTGATCAACCGTGAACTTACCTGCCTCATCAAAATCGACTCCATCGAAGCCTGCTTGATGCGCCATCTTCAAACGCTCGACCAATGAAAGGGCCTTGCCGTTTGCTTCCGCTTGGATCATCGACAGCTTGCAGGAAAGCAGGATCCGTTTGCCCTCGGGAGGCACGATAGCCGAACTGCGGAGTTTAGCGGGTTGGTCTTCGGCTCGACCTTGCTTTGACGCAGCCAAAAACGTTGCTGCCGCACCGGTTGCCATAGCTTGCGATAGAAATCGACGTCGGGGAGCGACGCGGGAGGGAGTCGTCATGATCGTGTTTGCCTCGAGGATCGGAGAGAAAGGAATCCTCGTATAGTAACCAGATTCCTTCTCGGCGTGTAGATTGAGGCCCGCAGACATCACTCCCGACGCATCGAGAAACCGGTGTAATGGAGACCCGTTTCCTCGTCGATCACAAATGCACCGCCGGGAGCCAAGTATTTGGCGATCACTTCAAAGGGTGGAAGTTTCTTTCCTTTCAGCGCCACCACGATCGCTTGGAACAAGGGGTTGTTTTCCGAAAGTTGTTCCATGCTGTCGATGTTGTCCGGATCGGTAGCCAAATCGTACATCAATCGCATCCCCTCTTCGGGCCTTTGATAGGCCAGGATGGACATATCGGCGTTCTTGGTCTGGGCCTTGATGCGGTCCCGTACCAATTTGAATTCGATGGAATCCGACAACGGCCCATCCCCTCCATTGTAGAAAGCGATGGCATCTTCGATCGCTTTTACCGAGTCGCTGGCGATCAATTCCTTTCCCAACACACACATCGCAGGTTGCGGAAGCC
>CAYXFO010000711.1:0-1968 GCA_964464255.1 uncultured Pirellula sp. | reverse complement strand
CACGCATCGCCCCGAGCGGTGGGCCAATCCCCGGCCTGCAGCACCGAGGCCAGCGAGAACAAAACAAGCATCACGCAGAGAAGCTGCGAAAGTCTCATGAGGTGGTACAGATAAAAAAGGGGATGGAATACGGCGCGATCATGATGGTGTCTTTATCTTAGCTGCTCAACCGGGGGACTGCGTCACCCCGGCATCCATAATATCAGCCCGTCGGGCCTAGGCGAAAATGCTAGCCGCTGGGCGCGAGCCCTCGGGTCGGAACTGTGGCACACGTCGCGGCGTTTCGAGCACTTCAACCCGGATGCTTGCGCAGCTCGGCTCACATCGGTTGGTTGCCTAGCGGCACCCGTCGCCAGCCATTACACCTTGGGTTGTTGCTGGGTAGCGCAGTGGAATGCGCCCAAGCCCCAGATGAAGTCGGAAGCATCGACACGAATGATGTCTCGGTCGGGATATAGATCCTGGAGCATCGCTGCAGCGGCGTCGTCGGTCTCTCGATACCCAAACACCGGAACAATCACGATTCCATTCGCAAGATAAAAATTGCAGTAGCTCTCCGGTACACGCTTGCCTTGGATCAACCGCGGAGGAGGCGTGACCAAGGGAACGATTTGCAATGGTCGTTCCTGTGCATCGGTCATGTTCTCAAGGAGCTTACGCTGAGCCAATAGTTTCGGAGCATTGCTGTCGTCGCTGGTAAACGAGATCGCGGAAACGACCAATCCGGGCCTAATGAAACGAGCCAACTGATCAATGTGGCTGTCGGTGTCATCCCCAGCAAGTTCTCCACCGTCCACCCACAGGATCTTTGTCACTCCCAACATGCGACACAGTTCCGCCTCGACTTCCGAACGTGTCCAACGAGGATTGCGTGTCGAAGCCATCACGCAACTGCTGGTCGTCATCAAGGTTCCGATGCCGTCGGTTTCCAATCCTCCTCCTTCGCAAACCAGCGTCGATGGGAATGTTGCCATCGAATGTTCATCGAGGGATCGAATACCGCCGTGATCATTGAGTCGATCGCAGATGCGAGCATTAGCCGCCGCATCATCATCGTAAGGCTTGTACTTTTCTCCCCATGCGTTGAATCGCCAACGGACAGCCCCCAACGTTCTTTTATCGCGATTCACAACAAACGTTGGACCATAATCGCGAATCCAACAATCGTTGGTAGGGATATCGTGCAGGGTGACATTTTGCACCCCCGCTAGCGCATTCTTGGCTTGCTCAAATGAGGCACTCGGGCCACCGCATACATGGACGTGCTCGACCTCGGCGAGGATCCGAATCACCCGCTCGGTCACCGACGGGATGTTTTCAAAACGACCCGGCCATGTCCCCAAATTGTGAGGCCATGAGATCCAAGTCGCTTCATGCGGCTCCCATTCCGCTACCCAGCGATAGCCTGAATCGACGGCCGCATCATGGATTGGTAAACGCTCTTTCATAGAGTTACTCACGCATCGATCCAGCGGCGAGTCAGATCCGCGTAGGCATCAATGCGTCGATCGCGCAAAAACGGCCAATAAGTCCGCTGAACATCAATCTGATCGAGATTGCATTCAACGATTGCGATGGTTTCCTCGTGATGGCCAGCGCGGTAGAGCAGATTCCCAGCTGGATCAAAGGCGAACGATGCTCCCCAAAACTCGATGGAGTCTTCGAGACCAACGCGATTGGATGCGGCAACGAACAACCCATTGGCGATGGCATGCGATCGCATCATCGTTTCCCATGCTTCATGCTGGCTGCGACCATGAACGGGTTTGTCTGCAGCAAGCCAGCCGATCGCTGTCGGGTACAAGAGAATCTCCGCGCCGCGGAGCGCGAACAAACGAGCCGCCTCCGGATACCACTGATCCCAACATACTCCGACACCGAGAGTTGCGAATTGGGTCTTTGCGACCGTAAAGCCTGTGTCGCCGGGTGCGAAATAGAATTTTTCGTAGTAATGTGGATCGTCAGGGA
>CAYXFO010000710.1:0-1972 GCA_964464255.1 uncultured Pirellula sp. | reverse complement strand
CATGGCGGGCATGGGAGACATCTCCATCCATCCAGCGAGCCCATCGCTCGGGCCCTGGCCGACCGTTCAAGTGGTGACCGATCACCCTGCCCATGCGTGCATGGGGGCTCAGTATGCAGGTTGGAAAATCTCTGTTGGAGATTTTTTTGCGATGGGTTCGGGACCGATGCGTGTCAAGCGAGGCGGCGAAGCCGTCCTGGATCGCTTAGCGTTCGTCGACTGCGCATCCGAAGCGGTGGGCGTGCTCGAGTGCGACGCGCTACCCGGTCCAGAAGTCATCGCGTATGTCGCGCAGGAATGCAAGACCAAGCCGGAAGATGTGACCCTTTGCGTGGCGCCGACGCGAAGCATCGCAGGGGTGATTCAAGTGGTCTCGCGATCGATCGAAACCGCCCTGCATAAACTCTTTGAAAGCGGATTCGATCTCCATTGCATTGTGTCGGGACACGGCACTGCGCCACTCCCTCCGATCGCAAAAGACTTCGTCGAAGGGATCGGTCGGACCAATGATGCGATCCTCTACGGAGGGCATGTCACCCTTTGGGTCGATGCGAGCGACGACGAAATTCGCGCGATCGGGCCTACCATTCCTAGCTTGTGTTCACGCGACTACGGAAAGCCATTCGCGAAGACTTTTAAGGAATACAACTACGACTTCTATCAAGTCGATCCCGGCCTCTTCGCGCCAGCGATGGTTACTCTGGTGAACCAACGGAGCGGAAATTCGTTTCGCTTTGGTGCCCTGAATCCCACGTTGCTCGAGACATCCTTTGGCGAGGCGTTCGATTGACCGTTCATCTAGGGATCCTCGGATCGGCAGACGGTTGGTATATCCGAGATTTGCAACGGGCGGCGCGAACGTTGAGCTCTTCGTGTCCAATCCATATCTCTCCGCTGAGTTTCGGCACCCTCGCGGTTGCTTATGTAGGCGGAGACTACCCGAGATGGACCGCCCATGACGAACGGGGCAAATCGATAGACCAGGGTATCGATCTGCAAGCTCTCATGGTTCGCACGATGCCGTTGGGATCGCTCGAACAGGTGATCTTTCGCATGAACGCACTCCATGTTGCCGAGCGCCATGGAACCAAGGTAATCAATCCACCGAGGTCGTTAGAGATTGCGATCGACAAATGGCTGTCGCTGGAAACATTGCGAGCATCCGGGCTTGAGATCCCGCGTACGGTCTGTTGTCAAACACGGGAATCAGCAATGCATGCCTGGCAAGAGGTCTTTCGGGGCGACTGTGTCGTCAAGCCGATCTTCGGAGGAGAAGGACGCGGGATCATGCGAGTTTCCGATCCCGATATCGCTTGGCGCGTCTTCAGTACGCTCGAGCAAATCCATGCCGTCCTTTATCTCCAGGAGTTTCTGCCGAGCCAAGGTTTCGATTTGCGACTGCTGGTGATTGATGATGCCGTGTTCTGTGTGCGTCGCGAAAACCCCGAAGACTGGCGAACCAACGCAGGCCGGGGTGGTCGGTTCACTTCGCACAACCCCTCCTTCGAACAAGTCGATATCGCGTTTCGGGCCGCCAAGGCGATCGGAGCCTGGATGGTCGGCGTGGACGTTCTCCCAACGGTCGAGGGGCGGAATGTGCTACTGGAGGTCAACGCGGTACCAGGGTGGCGGTCGACCGCCTCCGCTCTCGATATCGATATTGCGCAGTTCCTTCTCGAACGGTTGATGCTTCAAAGATAGGAGTCGATGGGGATCATGGGAATCATCTTGATCACGGTCCTGATGCTGATCGCCAGCAACATCTTCATGACCTTTGCTTGGTATGGTCACCTAAAAGATCTCAAGGATCGGCCGTGGCTCGTTGCGGCAATGGTCAGTTGGGGGATCGCATTGTTCGAGTATCTGATCCAGGTCCCCGCCAATCGCATCGGTAGTTCGGTCCTTACCCTTCCTCAGCTGAAGATCATCCAGGAAGTCGTCACGCTATGCGTTTTTGTGCCGTTCGTGGTTG
>CAYXFO010000709.1:0-1988 GCA_964464255.1 uncultured Pirellula sp. | reverse complement strand
GGGGGTGATTGGGGCAATCCTTGGCCGGAATCACTCGCTTCCACGTATCACTCATCCTTGGATCGGTAGGGTCGATGCCCAGGGAATTCGGGGCATGGTTCCTGTGTCGTGCTGGCCGCAAAGAGTCAGAATCCATTTCGCGAACGAGGATTCAAGAACAGCCCCCGGCCTAGGTGACGACACAGCGTTCAACAAGTCACCAACTGTCATCTTAGCACTTATGGTAGCAGAGTCATCTAGGCCAGGAACAGAGAAGATAGTCCCCATCGGGCCGATTCCTACGGTCCATTGGCTTCCCCCAGGACCCACGAGGTCGAGACTCACACGAGGTCGATGGGCTCGGTCCGTGAACTCTACCGCCGGGTTGCATGCTTGTAACATCTCGTACACGTTGGACTCAAAATCAGCCTTTTTGGCTCGCCTTTTGCCCCAGCGATCCTCTTCTCCGAAACGGAGGAAGCGATGGAGCATCGGCTCATCGATCGCCGGACATGGGATGTGCCCTGCGAAACGCTTAAGGTTCGTGCAGTCGAATAGTGGATCGGTCGCTTCATAATCGTTGTACATCGTCACCCCGGGCAGAAACTCCCGCTCGAAGTCGTTGTAGGTTTCCGGATCCAACGCCTGGTATCCGACGTACTCCACTCCCGAGGAATGGAAGTAGCGATACGCCGCCTCAATGATTTCCCTCGGAGTGACACATTTATCCGGTGCCAGATGGAACGTGCGTTCATGAGCCTTAGGAGAAAGGATCAGGTGTGTCATCGCCTGCGAAGACCAGTCGACGGGTATAACATTCCGTCGTTCGTCGCCAGTCATCGGCAAGCGCAAGCGAGTCATCCGCTTTCCGTCCGGCCCAACAGGCTGTCTCGGAACCACGAGAGCCATGAGACGCAAATACAGATAGATGCCGTGGTAGGTGTTGGTGTACCCCGTCTGGGAATCGCCAGCGATCACCGCAGGGCGATAGACCGTGAGCTGATCAATCCCTTCGGCACTGCGAACCAAACGCTCTGCACGGAACTTGCTTTCCTCATAAACATTGCGGAATTTTTGGCCACAATCGAGATCCGTTTCGTAGATGGTCCCCTCTCTCAAACCGCATACATAAGCAGTCGAGACATAATGCAAACGGCGAATTTTCGTTGCTCGGCATAACTCCAGCATGTTGCGGGTACCGTCAAAGTTAGTCCGCCACGGCTCTCCTTCGCCGTCGGCATGAAATGCCAACGAGGCCGCGCTATGAATCATTTCCTTGCAATGACGGGTGACCCAATTCTTCGACTCTCGCGTAAGCCCGAGCTCGGATTCCCGAAGGTCCCCTTCGATCATTACCGGCCGGGGAAGGCTCTGCCCTAACTCTTGTTCCCAAAATTGGAGAATCCCCTCCAAACGCTCCTGAGCCGACTCGCGTTTCGTACCGCGTACGAGTAACGCCAGTCGAGTACCTCGAAGCAAGAGATCCCGAATCAAGAAACGTCCGAGCAAACCCGTTCCGCCCGTGAGAAGAGAATATCCGCTACT
This sequence comes from uncultured Pirellula sp., assembly GCA_964464255.1. Classification (GTDB taxonomy): domain Bacteria; phylum Planctomycetota; class Planctomycetia; order Pirellulales; family Pirellulaceae; genus JBKCUI01. Next base: position 464 of record CAYXFO010000709.1, on the reverse strand, counting down.
CATGAATCAGTGGTACCTAGAAACTCGACGGTGAAAAAACAAAGGATGTCATGGAACGCGGATCAGCCCAATAGGAAGCATGGAGAGAATGGCTTCGTGATGTCGGACCAATGCAGCGTAGGTTAGTATGATCTCGAATCTTAGTCTGAGTCGGATCGGTTTCCACAGAAAGCTTCTGATTCTAGAGTGCTCTGCGCCCCGAAAATCGAATATTCTGTTGGGATAAACTAAGCAGGATGGAAAGTATTAAGGATTCTGTTGCTGATGAGTCACGGATGCGTCCTGCCGCAGCCAGGATGTCTTCTGGCCGGTTACTCCTCGTTGACCTGTAGTGGATATCCGATGGAGTGGCAATGTTCAAGGGGCAATGATTCGCAGAACCCCGTTTTTCTTAAAAACCACGGGCCTTTGCTCCGGCGGAAACTCGATGTGACAGTCCAGCAAGGAGCCTAAATCAGCATCCG
>CAYXFO010000708.1:0-1993 GCA_964464255.1 uncultured Pirellula sp. | reverse complement strand
GGACGGGATGGGGGATGGCAGGGGTGGGGGCGATACTGCTGGGGAGTTGGTACGCGACGATGGCTCTTCCCATATCTCGCGGAACGGAGGTCGTCGGCCAGGTTCTTTCCGGGCCTTTTAGTCGTCCGTCGCCGGAACAAATGAGAAAACTTTTGGGCGTTGACCGATGGGATCCGGAACTAGCTCGCTTGGGAATGGAGTGGACCGTAGACCAACTCTTGGAACCGATGGGTACAGAGACTCGAAGAGACTGGGAAACGCTACTGCGGGAATTCCAAGGGGAATTGTTGCGTCGCGGACCGAGTTCTGCGTTGGCTTGGGATGCGAGCGGGCAAGCTTCGGTTAGGGCCGCCGCTTCAAGCGGCGATGCGGAACGAAGATCCGAATGGCTTCGACAATCGGACGAGCAATTTCAAAGGGCATCGGAGTTATCTCCGGCCTCTGCCCAGGGGCATATCCAGGCTGCCCTCGCGGCTTATTGGGTAGGTGATTTGGCACGAACTCAGATGCATTGCGAAGAATCGGAGAAAATTGATGCCGTTACAGGGCATCGAGACCGTAAAATCGAAGCGGGCCAGGTTGTCTGGCCTCCGCAGTTGGTTCCTCGGGACGCAGTTCTCGGGTCAGATGCCCGCCGCGGGATGACACGCGACTATGTACGGGCTGAACCGGTACTGCTGTACTTGCGTAGCCAAGGCAGGCCGTAGATTCGGTCACGTTTTCCACCTCGCTTTTCTTGACTAATTACTAAATCACCATGCGGACGTTGTTACTAGCTCTGGCTTGTTTGGGACTTGGGTTTGGGCTTGCCAAGTATCAGCAATCGCTGAGACACCAAGGACAAGTTCACGTCTTAGGAATCGAGAACCTCGAGGTGTCGCAGGCCTCGGACCGATCCGCACTGCAAGACGCCATTGCTTCCGCTACCAGTCGAAAAGTCGGACATGTCGAGGTGATCAACGGCAAGGAACTCGACTTCGGCCTGATGATGGCTGGAACGAAACGGTCCCACAAATTCATCTTCAAAAATGTTGGGCAAGCAGAAGCCAAGATTTGGTTTCTCAAGAGCACCTGCAAGTGCACCGTCGGCAAATTTGAAGATGCGACTCTGCAACCTGGCGAACAAACAGATGTCGAACTCGAGTGGAAAGCAGAATCCCAATTCGATGAGTTTGCACAGACTGCAACCATCGGAACAAACTGCCCCGACCAGGAAGAAATCAAATTAACGATCAAGGGACGCATCGGACAAGCCTACGTCTTCGATCCACCATCTGCCAACCTGGGCGATATCTTAAGTTCCGGCGAAACGACCATTCCTGTCACGATCTACTCCCTACAGGAAAGCCCTCTCAGTATTGGTGCTGGACAGATACAGGATGGGGTCCTTTCGAAAAAGATCAAAGTGGAAATCGGAGAAGAACGTCATCTCAAGCCCGGCGAACTGCCCGACAATGCGGATGCTCGTCATGTCGTTGAGGCAAAGATTGTTCTTTCGAAAGGTCTTCCCGCCGGTCCCCTTACGCTACCGATCAAATTTGCACGCAAAAATGGGGAAGGTCGCGAACAAGGTCTAGAGTTCTTAGAGTACACCGTACGCGCCCGGGTCATCACCCCAGTGCGGGTCATCGCTAGTGACGACTACAACGAAACAAGAAACATCTTCAATATGGGCAGCGCGAAAACGTCCCAAGGTCTGAAGAAGAAATTCATGCTCGCAATCCGTCGCGAAGATTCCGACGCCGATCCAAATCTTCAACTCGTCAGCACCTACCCTGCTCAGTTGAAAGCCACGATCGGAGAACCCACCGTTTCCGCTAGTCAACGCATCTATGCCGTAACGCTCGAAGTTCCTCCCGGTTCCGACCCGGTTGAAGTCGACGGCACCTTCTCGAAAGATTTTGGAAAGATTGTATTCAAAACAGATATGGAATCTTCACCTGAGATTCCGATGTATGTGAAGCTTAGGCTCTCCGAATAGCGAGCGTTTCAT
>CAYXFO010000707.1:0-1993 GCA_964464255.1 uncultured Pirellula sp. | reverse complement strand
CAGACCACTCCCCACGGTGAGAAGGGTAGGCAAAAGTGTCCGAGCAAGCTCATCAACAGCAAGAGCATATGCGAGTGCGCATGCCCGAGGTAACACGTTCGCCGCCGAAAACTATCCTTTCCAATCCTGCGGTGTCAGCGGCTCCGGTTCACCGCTTTGCTCCGTCGAACGCGCATCATAATAAAATGCGTCCGACGTCTGCTGACATCGGCGAAATATGTTCCACACCACTTCTGGATGCCGCACAAAGTACCAATCGCCAAACTGGTCGAACTTCCGGCATGATGTCGTGATGTGGGCACGCCGAATCGTGCCATACCTCAATCCGCGTTTACGACCGAGCGTCTTGAGACGCGTTCCGAAATCCACATCCTCAACGGAAACAAGCCTTTCGTCGAACCCTCCAATCGCATCAAAATCACTCTTGTAGCACCAAAACATCCCGGCACTGACACGATGCCACAGAACGAAGGGCAAAACGACCATGAGACTGCATGCGATCCCCAAGGACCATCGTTCGGGAACGATCTTGACGCCACCCCCGATGTACCGTCGGGTACTGAGCATACGCACCACTTCCCCGAGCATGTTCCGCGACATCACGCTATCCGCATCGATCGTCACGATGATCTCCCCTGTCGCTGCCGAAACGCCCGCATTCCGAATTCGGCTCAGGTTGCGAGCATCCTCACGGACGATTCGACAACCCAATGAAACAGCGATCTCCTCGGTTCGGTCATTGCAACGGTTCAGGACAACAATGTGCTCGAAATCGATCGCTGCGTGTCGTGCAGACTCAGCTACTGCAGAGACGCAGGCTGCAAGGTGCCTTTCTTCATTGTGAGCGGGTGTTACGACGGATAGTCGGTGTATCGGATTGTCTGACTGCTCTTCGTACTCGCACTCGTACTCAGTCCGACAGGACGGTACTCGTACTCGGCTCGAATCTTTGGATTGTACCACTGCGTCTCGGACGCCGCACTTGTCGGCGTTGGAATTTCGAGATGGAAGGTGAATCAAATGGCCTAGGAGGGAAAATGCGTTGCAGCGCGCCGGCTCGGGCTATCGGACTATCGCGATACTGCTATCGACGACGAACCATCGAGTACGAGGGGATTCTGTTCCGCGAGTGCCGGAACGGCACCCATCACCTAGCCACCGCAAAAGATGTCTCTAAAGTCCAAAACGCACGGTCGGGGGCTTAGACGCATGGGATTGTTACGCCACACTACCAGTATCCTGCACTGAGATACGTATCGCCCGTAGATGCTACATGCCAAACGGTGTAGCCGCCACCGCGAGTTGAACGAGTCACGTGAACTTGAAGCATTTCGGGACTATACTTCCAACCGGTATCTGGAAAGCGGTTTCGGAAAATCTCGTCGCTCAAGACAGTGATTTCGGGCCGTTGGGTTTCGGTGTCTTTCGGCAACCATTCATCATTGTCATGATTTTGGTTCAAGCTAGGTTGCAAGGCTCGCCGTTCTTCTATCCACGATCGTAGCGACTGCGTGTCGATCGTGAACTTCGCCCAGTGACGGGCGCTGTTTCGATAAATTGTCACGTTCGTGGCGCTTGGGGGAAGTTCAATGTAACCATCATTGGCGATCTCTGATGCATTGGAATAATCAAATCGTCCATAACGCTGCAAGTCAACAACGGCCATCACGCCCGTACAAGAAGGAATGAACAGAAGCATGGCGGCGAGTGAAAGCCAAGCAATCCTTTTTGGTGTGCGCAGTAGGATCGCACCAGCAACCCAAAGTACCGCGAAGATGATGCAGGTAATTTGAAACGGCAGAACTAGTGGTGCAAGCATATGTTCTGTCGCCGAATGCTACCGTGCATCCAAACCGCGGATAACGGTGTCTGTTGTAAAGGCACCTGATCGCCGCTTGGGTGTATGGGGGTGTTCCGTGGTTTTACTGTGAATCGTTGAGGATAGCATCTTCGGAGCGCTCGAATATCACTGTTGCTCCAGAGCGACTGTCCA
>CAYXFO010000706.1:0-2006 GCA_964464255.1 uncultured Pirellula sp. | reverse complement strand
CTCCATTTCCGCGATTGCCTCTGCCGCCACCCTGTCCGCCACCGCCTCCTGCGGGCACGCCACCTGCTCCCAGGTTCGCAGCGCCCATGCCTCCCAACCCGCCCATGCCACTGGCGGAACCGCCATAGACTCGGTACGCGATGATGAAGGTCGCGATATCATCGCCAAGCGCAGCACCCAGGTCGGTCCTCAGCAATTGCAGATCCGTGTTGTTGAGGTTCACCCGTGGACTACCATCGGCAGTGACGTTTCGTTCTTTGGAATAAAGGGTCAAGTACATGGCCCATCCCAGATTGGGTGGTTTATCTGAACCTGTCCCGGATGCTGTACTGGTGCTCATGGGAGTTCCACCCATTCCTCCCAGCGCTGGGTTCGCTCCCGCGCCACCGAGTCCCAGGGCGGCATTCTCTTCACTCGACTCGAGAACCCCGTTTCGATTTTGGTCCAAACCAAACAGCAGATAAGGAGTCACTCCGCGCACGAGCAGCAATTGTTCGATAGAGTCGAGGGGGCCATTGATGGGTGCATATGGGTTGGGTAATTGTGCATAGTAATCCCGTTCGCAACCATACTCTCGAACTTCATCATCCGCATCGATGAAATCGAGGATGGCATCGGCGATCTCTTCATCCATCGCAGGCAACGCCATCAGCAGGTCGCGACCGAGACTTCCCGACTTGTTCGCGGAAGCAAGACCATCGAGCATGGAGTTTCCTGAACCACCCGATGCGCCGGAGTTTGAACCGGATGGGGTAGGCATCAAATTGCTCGACGCCAGATTCGCGAGTTCCGGAGGAATCGACAAGGCAGAGTCGATGATCGGAAGGGCATTTAAGTTGAGTCGCGCCGACTCATTCTGGAGTCCGAACCGAACGCCGGAATATTTTCCTGACTCGTTTAGATTGGGAGCGATGAGTGTGTAGTTGCAAGGATTGAGGGGATCGACCGTTTGCAAGACAGGGATCGCTTGAAAGCGATTCGGATTGTCGAACGTACCCCCTGCTTCGCGTCTTGCGGCTCGGCTACTGGCGACGAACAGTCTGGCTGCGTCAATTCCCGATTCAGCTGCGTATCGAGCTTGGATGTTCTCACCGGTCAGCCGAGATTCCTCGTGCCCCAGGAGCATCGACTGCATGAAGGCCAGCGTCGAAAGGGTTACAGCGGAAATGACCAAGAGAACCGCCAGCAACAGCACTGCATTGCGACGAGTAGGCTTCCATGACGCTTTATTCTTTGATCGAGTTTTCATAGTCCTAATGAACTCATTCCGCTGTTGGAAGTTCCGGCCCCTGGCTGAGCAGACGGTGCCGACAACAGCATCGCACCTGGGATCACTACATTGGTCGAATAAAACTGGATGCCGTATTCCTGCATCATGCTCTGGTTAATCGTTGAGAGCATCAAGCCTGGTTCGATCGGGTTGGTTCGGGCTTTAGATTCGGTTTGCATCGCTAGCGTGACCTTAACGACATGGGGCAATCCGAGTTGTGCCGAATCCCATTGCGTTTGCCAACCGGAGTTCGCATTGAAATACGAGAACTCGATACCCACCACCTCGGGGGCGATGATTTCCCCGGTGCGAGCGATCTGCATCGTATTGCCGTTTGCGTAAGCGAATTGGGTGACCGCTCGATCGAGCGAGCGACGGACTAACCCGCCGCTCATGTTACTATCGGACGTTGCACCGTCCGCAGACTCGGCAGCGATTCTCGCTAGGGGATCCAGGACCCCATCGGCGCGGGGAGATTGCACGTAGTATCCCACGGTCTTGATGTCGCTGGGCATATCTCCCAAGGTGCCGCGACTGACATCGCCGATTTGGATGACATATTCGTCGGGACGCGGCATGCGACTGACGTCGATCTCGATCGACTGTTCGTTCCCAAAGATTCCTGGTGGGATAGTTGTTGGTCCGGTCGGGGCCGGGGCACTTCCTGCAGTTGCCGCGTTAGGATCGCCGCCAGCGGCCGGGTCGGTCGGGGCGCCGCCGGTCGCTCCCGCACCAC
>CAYXFO010000705.1:1070-2015 GCA_964464255.1 uncultured Pirellula sp. | reverse complement strand
TCCTTATCGCTTGTCGATCGGGACGATATCTCTCTGGAGCGGCCCGGTATAAACCTGTCGCGGCCGGCCGATACGAGTACTCGGGGACTTCTGCATCTCCACCCAGTGCGCGATCCAACCTGGCAAACGCCCCATCGCGAACAGCACTGTGAACATCTGCACGGGTATTCCCATCGCGCGATAGATGACCCCGGAGTAGAAATCGACATTCGGATAAAGTTTGCGATCGATGAAGTACGGATCCTTGAGGGCTACTTCTTCGAGTTGCTGCGCAACATCGAACAGCGGGTCTTTAAGATTTAGTTTCTTAAGAAGAATGTCGCATGCTTTCTTGATGATTTTGGCTCGCGGATCATAGTTTTTGTAGACGCGGTGCCCAAAGCCCATCAAGCGAAAATGGCTCGACTTGTCTTTGGCCATGTCGACATACTTCTTCACATTGCCACCATCATCGGCGATTTGACGAAGCATGTTCACGCATGCCTCGTTCGCCCCTCCGTGCAACGGGCCCCACAAAGCACAGATCCCTGCGGAAATGCTCGCAAAGAGATTGGCGTCCGAGGAACCCACCATCCGAACCGTCGACGTGCTGCAGTTCTGCTCATGGTCGGCATGCACAATCAACAACAGATTCAACGCCTTCACGAAATCCGGATCGGCGTGGTACGGTTCGCTCGGAACCGTGAACATCATGTGGAGAAAATTTTCGCAGTAATCGTGCGCGTTGTTCGGGTAAACAAATGGCTGACCGAACGCCTTCTTGTAGCTGTAGGCAGCGATCGTAGGAAGCTTGGCCATCAATCGAACGATCGACTTCTCGACCTGCTCCGGGTCGTGCGGATTGAGCGAGTCTTGATAAAACGTGGACAACGCACTGACCACGCTCGACAGAATTGCCATCGGATGGGCAACGCGCGGGAAACCGTTGTAAAACGACTTCATGTC
>CAYXFO010000705.1:0-1060 GCA_964464255.1 uncultured Pirellula sp. | reverse complement strand
TCATGAAGCATCGTGTGATGCCGAATCGCATCCTGAAAGTCGTGCAGTTGTTGCCGGTTGGGCAACTCGCCGTAAATCAGCAGATACGATGTCTCGATAAAGTCGCAGTGCGCGGCCAACTCTTCGATCGGATACCCGCGATAACGCAGAATTCCCCGGTCGCCATCCAAATAGGTGATCGCACTGGTCGTCGCTCCGGTATTCGCATAGCCCTCGTCGAGGGTGATATGCCCTAACTCCTTGAGGAGTTTCGATATATCAATCGCTCGGTCGTTCTCGGTCCCCACGAGGATCGGCATGGTCAAGGACTTGTCGCCGATCGTCAGACTGGCGGTTTTGGTGTCGGCCGTCGAAGCGGTTGCTTGATCGGTCATGAATAGCTCCGTCGGGAGGTTGTCGCCCGAAAAATCGCTGGTCTTCTATGGTCAAGTCGTTAATGTATCAATCCGAGGAAAGAGTGTAGTCGTCCGGAAAGAGAACGACAATTAGGGACAAACAACGAACGACCAAAATGACCGACTGCAACAAACTAGCCAGCATCGCCGAAGAGTTAAAGATCGGAGGCTTCTCACGCCATGTCCTGCTGTGCATCGGGCCTACGTGCTGCTCGACGGATGACGGCAAAGCCGCTTGGTCCAAACTGAAATCCATCCTCAAAGAACGCAATCTCTCCCTGTCTGTTGGCCCGAACGCCTGCTATCGCACCAAGGCTGATTGCCTGAGAATTTGCAAGGGTGGCCCCATCCTTGTGGTCTATCCCGAAGGCCTATGGTACGCAGGCATGACCGAGGATCGCATCGAACGATTCGTCGAAGAACAAATCGTTCAAGGTCGAGCTATCGAAGAATGGATCTTTGCCCGAAACCCCCTGCCGCAACCTCTACCACCAAACAACTCCGCCTGATCGATCATGTCAACGCGATACCAACAGCCAAGTGCGCGTTGGAAACTAGCGCTCGAGATGATGGAAAACACACGGAACAGCCGATGTTGTATTTGCGTTTCTTATAAGTTAAACTTGTGCGAAGCTTATGGGAATTGAATTCCCCCCACCCCCCCC
>CAYXFO010000704.1:0-2018 GCA_964464255.1 uncultured Pirellula sp. | reverse complement strand
CATCTGAGGAACTCCCAAAATTTGCAACACAGACCTGTTCTCGCATCGCCGATACAACAGCAGTCTCAACGACGAAAAGCATGCAAAATCAAAGACTTTTGTCGGCTGTGTCGGTTGCATTCCTTGTTGTTTCAAAGATACACTGGAAGTACGCGTGCAGTCCGTGTAACATCGCTGCGGCTCCTCGGTTTATCCCCTTCCAGACTATGATGTTGGCAGCGATGCTTCGATTCTTCTCGATGCTTGCTCGCAGTCTCCAGTGCGCTTTGATCCCGGTGCTGTTGATCGCGGTGTCGTTACCCCTTCCAGTCATCGCAGACGATCCGCTTCCTCCTGAAGTACGGTTTCAACAGAAGGTTCTGCCGATACTAGAGGCTCGCTGCTTCTCTTGCCATTCACATGCTTCCGAGATCAGTGGCGGTCTGGCTTTAGATTACGCCAGCGGCTGGCGTGAGGGTGGGGATCGTGGGCCGGCCATCGTTCCATCGGATCCCGAACGAAGCTTGATCATCCACGCTATCGAACGTCGAACCAGCGACTTGGCGATGCCACCGGAAGATCCTCTTCCACCAATAGAGATCGAAATTCTCCGTCGATGGATCGCCGAGGGAGCTCACGACCCACGTACCCTTCCCCCGACCAACGAACTGGATACCTCCTGGTGGTCCCTACAGCCTCTTTTTAGCCCACCAGCGCCGATCATTGATACAAATGAAGTCACAGGCAATCCGATCGATGCGTTCTTGGGATCCCAACATTCCTCTCGTAACATCGCCCCATCAACTCTCACAACGCGACGCAAACTTCTTCGGCGACTGAGCGTTGACCTGCTCGGTCTGTTGCCAACCGCTGAGGAATACCAAGCCTTTGAACGAGACGATACGCCGGACTGGTATGAGCATGCGGTCGATCGGATATTGGCATCCCCGCAGTACGGGGAGCGATGGGCTCGTCACTGGTTGGATTGGATTCATTTCGCCGACTCGCACGGATTCGAACATGACGTCATGCGGCCTCATGCTTGGCGGTATCGCGACTTTGTCATTCAAAGTTTGAATGCGGACATCCCCTACTCGGAGTGGGTCTGTCAGCAGATTGCAGCAGATGTTTTCTATCCGGACCGACCTGAGCTGACACCTGCCCTCGGTTTTTTGGCGGCCGGGCCGTGGGATCAAAGCACTGCAGCGACAGCCGAACAGACTTTCGATTACATCGATCGCGACAATATATTGACACTCGTTATGTCGGTTCTGACCAGCAGTACCGTCCACTGCGCTCGATGCCACAATCATAAGTTCGATCCGATTCCACAAGCGGATTACTACGCGCTGCAAGCTGTCTTCGCGGGTATCGGACGAGGCAACATTCCCTTCGACTCGGATCCCGAGATTCATCGCGCACGCACCCAAGCCAATGCATGGCTCAACGCAGCTCGAGATCGTGATACACGCATCTTGCTCAGCACCGAAATCAGCACGCTCGTCGAGCGATGGGAGCAGGCGAGGCAGGCAAGTCCCGCTACCTGGTCAGCACTACCGATCGATATGATGATTGCGACCTCCGGTACCGATCTTGTTGCCGATCGTGACTCGATCGCTGCTCGCGGTGCAAGGCCCGAGCAAGACACCTACGTCATCATTTCAAATCCCGCGCCGACAAGAGTGACCGGAATTAAGCTCGAAGTTCTCAGGGACGAATCGCTCCCGATGAAAGGACCAGGCCGGAATGACAACGGCAATTTTCACTTGAGCGAGTTCGTGCTGGAGCATTTTTCCTCAGGTAGCAAGGAGCCCGTGAGAGTCCGTATAGCCGATGCTCGCTCGGACTTTGACCAAGATGGATGGACGATTCTTCACGCGATCGATGGGAATCCGAAGACGGCGTGGGGGATTCATCCCAGAGTAGGCCAAGATCACGCCGCGATCTTTGCCCTAGAATCCTCTATCTCGCTCGCGGCGGGTGATCGATTAGCAATCCAGTTGCGGCAGTTGCACGGAGGATTCCATACCATCGGCAAG
>CAYXFO010000703.1:0-2031 GCA_964464255.1 uncultured Pirellula sp. | reverse complement strand
CGGGATCATGTACCCTTTGATCTCTATGAGCGGAAGGTATCGCAGGCTGCGTAGTGCATGATAGCATATCCGAAAACGGAAAAACTGCGGCTAACGCCAAGGCTAGCTATCCGTATAAAAAAAGTGACAGCTTGCTTGTGATACAATTCGGAGGGCCAGGTCGTTTGAACATTTCGCTACGCTTGCTTCGAAAACTGGACGTCTGGTCCGGCTGGGGGGTTCTCTTAGCAGCCTTACTGCTCCCGGTGGTCATTTATTTTGCGGTCCATATGAGGATCGGAGCAGCAGACGTTCATGCTTGGTTGCCCGAGGGACGTCCTGTTCGTCAGCGTTATGAGGAATTTGTTCGGGCCTTCGGCTCAGATCACTATCTTGTAGTCTCCTGGGATGGCTGCCGAGTTGATGATCCTCGCTTGCCAGCAATGGCGGATTCGTTGCGACAAGTCGATGACCGGCGTATCGACCGCGAGAGTATCTCTTGGATCGAATCCTTGCAAACGACTGAGCAAATGGTTCGTCGTTTGACCGATCCGCCGATCGCGTTATCCAAGGAAGCCGCTTTTGCTAGGCTTGAGTCGTCGGTAATTGGGAGCGACGGGACGTCTGCTTTATTCATTAGCTTTGCTCCGGCGGGAATCGAAAGTCACAAGGATGCGATCGAGTTGATTCGGCGCGCGGCCGACGACGTTCCCGGTTTGGGTCGCTTGCATTTGAAGATGGTCGGTTCAGTGTACGAAGCCTACGCGGTCGATGTCGCGGCTGAGGAAAGCTTGAAACGTTTGGTTCTCCCCTCGAGTCTGCTTGGAGTGGCTTTAGCTTGGTTGTGTTTGAGCAGAATACGAGCAGTACTCCCTGTCATGATAATCGCTGGCGTGGGGCAGTTGCTCACGGTGGCCATTGTTACGGCGTTCGGATCCGAATTCAGTGCAGTCTTGATTGTGTTACCGACTTTGGTGTTCATGCTGACGCTATCGGCGGCAGTACATTTCATGAATTACTATTCCGATGTTGCTCGCAGTCACAACCAGCATTTGGGTTCTCGCGCTGTATTCTTGGGGCTCAAACCGAGTGTACTAGCAACGTTAACCACAGCACTCGGGATGATCGCGCTGGCGACAAGCCAGCTTTCACCCGTTCGCAACTTTGGGCTCTATTCTGCAGTCTCATTATGTGCGGCAAACGCTATTCTGATTTTGGTATTCCCAAGGTTGTCGGATTGGTTTTGTGGAAATCGGTATGTATCTGCCCGATCGACGCAACGATCGGAGGGCGAGTTCGAGCCGGTGACTCCCTGGTCGCGAGCCTACGCTTCTTTCATGAATCGTTTTTCCTGGCCGGTTTCCTTGGGTGGAATCCTATTGTTGTCGTTAAGTTTTTATGGACTCCTTTCTCTCAAATCCTCGACTCGTTTCCATGATATGTTCCCGCGAGGAAGTCCTACCGTCAGCGACATGGCTTGGATGGAGAAACATCTCGGGCCAATCGCTTCAGTGGAGGTGTTGCTGAAATTTCCTAAAGACACTTCTGTCGATGCGTTCGACCAAGTGGTTTGGGTCGACCGCGTAGCAGGCCACCTCAGGAGCCAACCCGATATAGGAGGAGTGATTGCAGCAACTACGTTTCTCCCCAAATTGCCAACAAGTTCTCGGGTTCGAGACGTTGTTCGTAGACGAGTGTTTCGAAACTCGCTTCTCGATTTCCTCCCCGAACTGAAAGATCAAGGTTTGGTAGCTGAGACGTCGGACACATGGACATGGCGGATCACAGCCAAGGTTTCTGCGCTTTCGCAGCTCGATTATGGACAGTTAACGGCTAAGGTCCGGAACGCCGTGAGGGAACTCGGTCTACCCGTAGAAACCTCTGTCGAACAGCGAGATACTCGAGACGAGCGAAAGGAAACCACAGAACAGATCTCGGTACCGCAGGTGGAATTCACGGGCTTCTCGCCTATGATGCATGACACCCAGACTGCGCTTCTAACCGATTTGGGCTCTAGTTTCACCACTGCGTTCCTTTTGATCACCCCGGTGA
>CAYXFO010000702.1:0-2035 GCA_964464255.1 uncultured Pirellula sp. | reverse complement strand
GATTGTGCCAAACCTGGAGATTGTCGGGCAGGCGACCCGTGAGCAGCGAAGCACGTGAGGGACCGCATACCGCTTGTTGGCAATAGGCGCGGCAAAAGATACGACTGGTTGCCGCCAATCGATCGATGTTCGGTGTTTTCGCAAGAGGATCACCGTAACAACCAAGGGACGTGCGCAGGTCATCGACGGTGATGAGCAGGACGTTGGGCTCTTGAGCCGACGAGGTGGATACGAGCAGCAATACAAGCGAGAGCATGGATGTGGTACGCATGGCCGACATGATAATCTACCGAAGTGGATCAGCGGGGACCGGGAGCGTTGATCGTGGCAGCATTCCTTGGTTTTCCAGGAAACTCACCGCGATCAGAGTTCCTTTTGGCTCCGTTCAAACTGGTCCCTGACTCACGATCGAATGCGTCGGGCGTCAGAGAATCAGGAATGGAATCCCCCGTTTCTTCGTTCCATTGATCCAGCAGCGTCGCTAGCTTCATTTTTGTTGCTGCGTGCTCGGGATCTTCGGCGAGATTTCTGAGTTGGTTTGGGTCGTCCGGTGTGTAGTAAAGCTCTTCGGTTGGACGCGGTGCAAGAAATACGTCTGCTTGGGCAGCGGTCAGTCGATTGGCATCCCGAGCCGCGAGCAAGGAAGCATGGGCTGGAGATCGAACCGAATCTGCGGGGCCTTGCCACGGGAATGCAGGTCGTGCGTTGCGAACGTACAGCCATCCATCGCTTCGAATCGATCGTCCATGGGCTTCGTAGTCATGCCAATTATGTTCCGAGAACGCGTAACGGCGTATCTCCTTTTTTGGATCATGGAGGATCGACTGAAAACTTATCCCTTGAAACGCTGCAGGGGATTCGATCTTAGCGATATCGAGAATGGTCGGTGCGATGTCGATGCTGCTGATCAGGCTGGCGCTCGCTGCACCTGGCTTTGCGATTCCCAAAGGCCAATGAGCGATCAGCGGTGTCTTCATCCCTGAGTCATGCAAGCGTGTTTTGGCTCGTGGAAATGGGCGACCGTTGTCGGCCAGCACGAGAATCAATGTGTTATCCAGCACTCCCTCAGCAGCCAAGGCATCGACCACCTCGCCAACAAAGTAATCGAATCGCGAAATCTCGTTATGGTAGGAGGCGAGGTCCTGGCGAGTGGCCGCATCGTCGACGAGAAAAGGAGGTACGTTCATATCGCTGGGACGATGCTTGGGACCGTACTTGGATCCAATCCATTGTTTATCCGCTTCCCATTCCCGATGGGCATCGACGGCTGCAAACCAAAAGAAGAACGGTTTGTCTTTGGGTCTTTCTCGGATAGCTTGGGCCCATTTCGATTCCGCTCCGTCATTGTCAGCGGTCTTGCCATGATCGATACGATCCCAGGTTTCCGATCCGACTCTGCTGTTCTGGCGAGTCATATGATTCTTGCCGATGATCGCTGTGTAGTAGCCATACTCTTGGAGAACGCTTGGCAACCAGGGAATATTCTCGGCGATTGGTTGATGCAATTCGGAAGCGGGTCCGAGGTTATGCGGGTACCGGCTCGTGATGATGCTCGATCGGCTGGGACTACAACTACTAGCGGTCAGATATGCCTCAGTGAACTTATATCCCTTCGAGGCCAAGGCATCGATGCGCGGCGTTCGAGCACATGGGCTGCCATAGCAACCGATGTCATCCCAACTGATATCGTCCGCGATGCAGATCACAAAGTTCGTGCGGGAATCGCCCGCGATGAGATGGATCACGAAGATCGCCCATGCGCAAACCGCCATGGGGAGTCGAAGAAGTATCAGCATGGATTGGATCATGATGACCCTATTGTATCGCATCTCAAACCAACTGCGCATAATATGTGCCACCCATACATTGCTGCTCCCACATATTGTCATTCGCGAAGAGACTATCGGGTTAGGCAGATGGCGACCAACGCCCATCAGTCCGGGAGCTTTGGCTTCCTAAGCCCGATGGGCTGACAGACTAACTGCCGTGGCTCAACGAGCCACGGTCTGCTCGCCACTCGCACCGAAAAAGGCCT
>CAYXFO010000701.1:0-2036 GCA_964464255.1 uncultured Pirellula sp. | reverse complement strand
TCGCTGGAATGGAGTAGCCATCTTTCTCAATAAATTACTGATTGAGTGGCTTTGTTCGAATAATACCGATTTTTATGTCAGCTTGGTCTCTTGCCACCTCGCGCCTATATCGCGGAGAGAAAGAGCTATCGCGGTCCGGGAGCGTTGATCGAGGAGGCATTCCTCGGTTTTCCTGGGAAGTCGCCGCGAGTATCGTTCTTTCTCGGTCCCCCCAAGCCAGCCCCGGTCTGACGATCAAACGCATCTTTCGTCAGGGAATCGGGAATTGCGTCACCCGTCTCTTCGATCCATTGATCCAAGAGGGAAGCCAATCGCTTTTTGACTTCTGCATAGTTCGGATCAGCAGAAAGATTTCGGAGCTGTTGTGAATCGTCAGGCGTGTAGTAAAGCTCCTCGCTAGGGCGTGGTGCGAGAAACACGTCCGCTTGGGCAAGGGTCAGTCGATTGGCATCCCGTGTTGCAAGCAACGAAGCATGAGCAGGAGAGCGAACCGAATCGGCGGGTCCTTGCCATGGAAACTCCGGACGCGCATTTCGCAAGTACAACCAACCATCGCTTCGAATCGAGCGTCCGTGGGCTTCATAGTCATGCCAGTTATGTTCCGAGAATACATATCTGCGTATCGCTTGCTCTGGATCTTTCAGCATGGACTGGAAGCTGATTCCTTGGAACGAAGGTGGTGGCTTGATTGATGCAATATCGAGAATGGTCGGTGCGATATCGATACTGCTAACGAGGCTGTTGCTCGATGTACCAGGCTTCGCGATTCCTGATGGCCAATGTGCGACCAGCGGCGTCTTCATCCCTGAGTCGTGCAAGCGAGTCTTGGCTCGTGGAAAAGGTCGACCGTTATCGGCCAACACAAGAATCAGCGTATTATCCAACACACCCTCGGCAGCCAACACATCGACTACTTCGCCAACGAAGTAATCGAATCGCGTGACCTCATTATGATAGGATGCTAGGTCTTGACGGGTGGCAGAATGATCAACAAGAAACGGAGGAACGATCATGTCTTTGGCGTGATGCTTTGGACCATATTTCTTGTCATTCCATTGCTTATCCGCTTCCCATTCGCGATGGGCATCGACCGCGGCTAACCAGAAAAAGAAGGGTTTGCCTTTTGGTCTCTCACGAATCGCATCAGCCCACTTCGATTCCGCACCGTCATTTTCAGTGGTCTTGCCAGCATCGGTCCGGTCCCATGTTTCCGAACCGATCTTGCTGTTCTCTCGGGTCATATGATTCTTGCCAATCAGCGCCGTGTAATAGCCATTCTCGTGGAGAAGGGTCGGCAACCAGGGGATATTTTCGGCTATGGGTTGATGCAATTCTGCGGCTGGTCCGAGGCTATGCGGATAGCGACTCGTAATCATGCTCGATCGACTGGGGCTACAGCTACTGGCTGTGAGATAGGCCTCCCTAAATTTGCGACCTTTCGAGGCCAAGGCATCGATGCATGGCGTGCGAGCGCACGAACTACCATAACAACCGATATCATCCCAACTGACGTCATCAGCGATACAGATCACAAAGTTGGTTCGGGCATCCATCGAGTTGGTGACGGAGCAAAGAAACAACGTTGCAAAGAGTGCGACGGTTAAGCGGTAGGGGTGCAATACCGAGGCGATCATCATGACCTTATTCTATCGCAACGGGAGCCCCGATGGTGTGCCACTGAGCAACAATACTTGCAGCCTACTTATTTTTCCGCAATCTACTTTTCCTCGATTCAACTCACCACCTATCAATCCGAAACCCTCTACGCATCTGAGCGATCCCTCATTCCATTGCAGGAAAAGACCCGTTAATGCCACTCAATAGTATGAGGTGGGATTCGGAATTCAGAGCCAGTCGCACGGCAGTGTCTGAGAGTTCCGAGAGACTCGTACGTCGATGTAGCAATAGCCGACGTATTAGTCTGCGTTCCCGATTTCTCTTCGGCGATCGACCTTGTCCGTTGAGGTCACTGCGCCGATGAAAAGATATGCCGGACTGCACGTTGTCCACGGCGCCAGCGATGCTGATGCTCTGCA
>CAYXFO010000700.1:1680-2036 GCA_964464255.1 uncultured Pirellula sp. | reverse complement strand
GGTCGGGGCCTACAACCGTGGCAATTGGGAGAACCTCGAGTATTGGATTCCCATCCAGGAGGATTGGTCGAACAAGCTGGTTGTGAGCGCTTACCTACGAGGTCAGCCGCTCGATCGATTTTCCAAACTCAAACTTCAGGTCTACATGAAGAAACTCGAACTTCTCGAGCATGCGGTGGAAGACCGAGATCTTGAGGAAGCGAAGGAATTCGGCAGGCAGGGAGCGGTGGCATTCCAGAGATTCAAAAGTGCGATCGCGAATCTGTAAGTATCGACTCTTGAATCAAGAGAGTAGCTAGTTCTCTTCTTTCTCGAGGTTTGCGAAGATGCGGGTATCGGGTTGCACATTCCCCATG
>CAYXFO010000700.1:0-1670 GCA_964464255.1 uncultured Pirellula sp. | reverse complement strand
GTGCATGAGCACGACTGTCTTGTGCTTCTGTTGCGAGGATGTCGGGCTGATCTCCAGCAGCGACGGGTTGGCATCGGTCCACCCGATGGCGATGTATTCGCCAACTTGAAGCGGGTATCGCTCCGCGACGGTCAGCAACATCGCTCCGAGGTAAACATCGTCGACAGCATTCTCTGTCCACAACAATCCGTCCGATTCACGGATGAGGTCCGGCTTCTTGAGAATGGGATCGCTTTCCCACTGTTCGAACCAACGTTGATTATCGGACGCAATCTGAACAGATTCCGCGACAGACTGGCCTGGCTCGATCGAACCGATCCAACTGGTGACCAACTTGCCTTGTTCATCGACTCCCAAAACTCCGATGTCTCGAACGGGTAGTGCCGACTCATTGATGACTTGAATTTTCGACTTGTCGGAATTGAGTTGCCAACGCAACGGGCCGGAGAGTTCGACCATTTCTTCCGATTGAAGAATTCCCGTCGAGTTGGAGAGGACAGGAAAACGCTGCAATCCAACGCCTCGATCGTCTGCGTTCCAATACTCAAGTTCCTGTTTATCGCGAGACCCGGTTCTTCCCGTGGCTCTCAAGACGGGAGCAACCATGCCATTCCCCTCTTTGTAGACCGCGGCATAGTTGGTGGACAACGATGTGTAGAGCGCATAGTAACTCGACAACATTCCGCGAGGATAATCATTGTGGCATTCCAGGAAACCAAACGATGTTTGACTTCGAGAAAACCCGACGTCGAGCCGAACGCTCCCCGCAACATACACCGCTCCAAGCATCGCGATCACAGGTGCGGCAACCCAAGCCAACTCGACACGGCGCAGCAACCGAAAGAACAACCAATTGACAGGAACCAGAACCACGAGATAGCCGAGCAACAGCTTGAGAATGGTCTCCACTTTCGGCACGGAGATCCCCGAGGATTCGCGAAGGCACAAGGTCGCTTGCTCAACGACACTACTGCTGGGGTTCCAAGCTCCGAAGCTCGTTTTCTTTGTGAAAGCGAATTTCGCACCTGCATTTTCCGCTCCTTTCTCAAGAACCTCGCTCTCGGTCCTCTCGGTGGTAGCATCCAGATCGCGAGCCCACATTCGCAGACGCGTCGAGTGAACAGGATTCCGTTCGGTGCCTATGAATGAATCAGCATATTGGGTGGAAGCATCGGTTCCGAGCGTGGGAGCGCGATGCGGTTTGCGAAGGATCGCGTTGTGAATGAACGAGCTGTACGATGGCCACCTCAGAAAAGCAGCATCGGTTAATGGAAAGGTCGTCATCACGACCCGTCCCTGGCCAATCAATCGCTCGGCGACCAATCCATCGAGAGTCGGGACCCAATTCGCTCCAGGAGCCAGAGTCCCGGAAAGGATCGGGATCTTTCGATCGCTCTGAAAGCGGATTCGTTCCCCACCCGCAATGCGTATCGTCCAAGCGCTGTCGAACTCGAGTTGCGATTCCTCGGTCCATTCCCCTTCCGACGTGTTGGTCAATGGTGCCCATTCCTTGAGTTGCGAGGACTCCATCGAGGCAACCGCTTCGGGACCATTGATGATGATCGTCCCTCCGAAGTGCAGCCAATCGGATAACGCCAGTTGTTGCTCGGGATTCAGGACCGAGAGACTGATGTCGTTGATCACAAGATGCGACATCGATGTCATGGTCG